>CAKZJB010000082.1 GCA_936940865.1 uncultured Asticcacaulis sp.
ACAACTTTCTCAGATTCTCAACCCCGATGCACCCCACATCTGTGAGATATGCGGGTTAGGCCGCCTGCGCAGCCTTATCTTTCAGCGTATGCAGGCGCTCGGCGACCAGGAAGCTCAGTTCCAGTGCCTGGTCGGCATTTAGCCGCGGGTCGCAGTGCGTGTGGTAACGGTCCTGCAGGTCCTCGTCCGACAGGGCGAAGGCGCCACCGGTGCATTCGGTGACGTTCTGGCCCGTCATTTCCAGGTGCATGCCGCCCGGATGGACGTTTTCACTGGCGGCGATATCCACGAACGAGCGGACTTCCGACAGGATGCGGTCGAAGGGACGCGTCTTGTAGCCGTTCGACGCCTTGACGACATTGCCGTGCATCGGGTCGATCGACCACACCACCGGCACGCCGTGCTTGCGCGTGGCAGCCATCAGGCGCGGCAGGCGCTCCGCCACCTTGTCCGAGCCGAAACGGCCGATCAGGGTCAGGCGGCCCGGAATGGCCTCGGGGTTCAGCGTGTCGATCAGGCGCAGCAGGTCGTCGGGCTCCAACGTCGGCCCGCACTTGACGCCGATCGGGTTCTTGATGCCCTTCATGTAGTGGACGTGCGCGCCGTCCAACTGACGGGTGCGCTCGCCGATCCACAGCATGTGCGCCGAAGTGTCGTACCAGTCGCCCGACGTCGAATCGACGCGGGTCATGGCCTGCTCGTAGTTGAGCAGCAGCGCCTCGTGGCTGGTGAAGAAATCGACCTGGCGGATCTGCGGATGGCTGTCCGGCGTCACGCCGATCGCCGACATGAAGCTTAAGGTTTCGGAGATCTTCTCGGCCAGGGCGCGGTAGCGTTCGCCCTGCGGCGAACCCGACACGAAACCCAGCGTCCACTTATGGATGTTGTACAGGTCGGCATAGCCGCCGTTGGCGAAGGCCCGCAGCAGGTTCAGCGTCGCCGACGACTGATGGTAGGCCTTGAGCAGGCGCTGCGGATCCGGCAGGCGCGCTTCCGGCGTGAATTCCATGCCGTTGATGTTGTCGCCGCGATAGCTGGGCAGGGTCACGTCGCCGATGGTTTCGACGGCGGACGAGCGCGGCTTGCCGAACTGGCCGGCGATACGGCCGACCTTGACCACCGGACGGCCGCCGGCAAAGGTCAGGATGACCGCCATCTGCAGGATCAGACGGAAGGTGTCGCGGATATTGTCGGCCGAAAATTCCTTGAAGCTTTCGGCGCAGTCCCCGCCCTGCAACAGAAACGCGTTGCCCTTGGCGACTTCGCCCAAAGCCGACGTCAGACGACGCGCTTCACCGGCAAAGACCAGCGGCGGAAGGTGGGACAGCTCGTCTTCGACGGCGTGGAGGGCCTGGACGTCCGGGTAATCGTTCGGAATGTGCAGGGCTGGCAATGCGCGCCAGTCTTTGGGGGACCATGACTTGTTCATGGACCGTATGTAATCGTTTGGATTACCAAACTCAACGGGGTTTGGGCCCGAATACAGCGCGTTTCATGGTAAAAGCGCCCGAAAAACCACGGTTTATTGTAATATTTGCAACTTTCCGTCGGCTTTGACGGCCTTGATCGCCAGGCACGCCACCACGACCATCAGCGCGCCCAGGCAGTAAAGCCAGGCCCGCCACATGCCGTAGCTCAGCGCATTGAGCAGGAAATAGCACGCCGCCCCCGCCAGCATATAGGGCCGCGCCCGCTGCGCGACCGGCAGGCTCGGAACCGCCGCGGCCTCCTGTCCGATCTCGATCATCTCGTTATCGGACTGGCGAACGTGATAGCGCGAATCCATGGGCGCGATGAACCAGAACACACAGAACCAGAAAGCCCCCAGAAGCAACAGGCCGGGTATGCCCAGCTCCAGCCAGGCCTGGAGCGACATGTCGTGCGTATGCAGCGGGATGGCGGGTGCAAACCGGCGCGACGATTCATAGCCCCAGCCCCAGAAAGGCTTCTCCAGGCTATGGCCGACCGCCGTGCTCCAGATTTCCACGCGCGCCCCCCAGGACGCCGGCAGGTGCGCCGGCAAGGTGGCCGAAAGGCCCGTTCCCCTCAGGATCAGGATGATCATCGGGAAGGCCAGTATCCACAGCAGCGCCAGCCCCGCCAGCTCGTGCTCGGGCAAAAAGCCGCGCCGCGTCCACGCGTTCGGCCAGTAGCGCGCCGCCAGGAAGACCAGACCGCCGGCAACGAAACAAAGCATGTGCGCATTGGTGTCGACCGTGACCGACGTCCACAGGACAGTCAGCGCCATCAGGCCGACCACGCCCAGCCAGCGCTTGTGGACCAGCCAGAAGCTGAGCGGCCAGAACAGCATCAGCAGCACAGCGTTGAGATTCGAGGCGTCGACCACAACCATTTCAGGCCTGTGCCCGCCGAACCAGGTGCGATTGACCCAGTTGCGGATGCCGTCATTCGTGACGGCGTCGCCCAACATCACCGCTGACAGCGCCGCCATCAGGACCGCGATAAGGACGATGACCCGGCGGCTGTTGTTTTCCTTCAACCCCCACGCCGCGCACACCATGGCCCAGGTGGTGAACCACATGCACATGGGCGCCTGGAAGTAACGCGTCGACGTGGCATAGGCCCGGCCGACGGGAACACCGTGGCCGATCATCTCGACGAAATCAGAGCGGAAGAAGGCGAGGAGCAGGATGACGCCGCTCAGCGCCGCCGCCGGCAGGAAGCGGCGTATGGGCCTGCCCCTTCGAGGATCGAGACACCCCAAGAGCAGAAGCCCGCCCAGGAACATGACGGGCGGCAGTATGGTCGTCGCGCCGAAATAGACGGTGATCAGGAGCGTGGCGAAGAAGAGCAGCAGTACCGCTTCGGCATAGTGATCCGTGATCCTGTTCCAGACGGCGGCCGCCCCCCCAGCTCTGCTCATAGGCGCTTGTCCTTTATGGTGACGATTTCTTCCGCGGCGGTCGGGTGGACGGCGCAGGTCGCGTCCCACTGCGCCTTGGTCAGCCTGGCCTTCACGGCGACGCCCGCCAGCTGGATGACCTCTCCGGCGTCGCCGCCGACAATGTGCGCCCCCAGCACGACATCGCTTTGCGCATCGACCACCAGCTTCATGAATATCCGGCTTTCAAACCCGTTGAACGTCGCCTTCATCATGCGGAATTTTGTCGAATAGATGTCGATCTTGATGCCCTTCTCGATCGCCTGGTCTTCCGTCAGGCCGACCGTGCCGATCTGCGGCTGCGAGAAGACGGCCGTGGGCACGTTCTCATAGTCGTAGGCCGTCGGATTGTTCTTGAAAGCGGTCTCGACGAAGGCCACCGCCTCGCGGATCGCCACGGGCGTCAGGTTCAGCCGGTTGGTGACGTCGCCGATGGCGTAGATATGCGGGTGCACTGTGCGCGAATATTGGTCGACCGGCACCGCGCCGTGCATGTCGGGCGTGATGCCTATGGCTTCCAGCCCCAGGCCCTCGGTCTTGGGCTTGCGGCCCGACGCATAAAGGACGGCTTCGGTATCGAAGGTCGTGCCGTCGTTGAGATGCAGGGTGACGGTGTCGCCCTCCTTGTGCAGCTTGATCGGATCGACGCCGGTCATGATATGGATGCCGCGCAGCTTCATTTCGGCGGTCAGGTGGTCGCGCACCTCATGGTCGAAGCCGCGCAGGATCTTTTCGCCCCGGTACATCAGCGTGACATCGACGCCCAGGCCTTTCATGACGCCGGCGAATTCAACGGCGATATAGCCGCCGCCGACGATGACCATGCGCCTGGGCAGCCTGTCCAGCTTGAACATGTCGTTGGACGTCAGCGCGTGTTCCAGGACGCCCGGGCAGTGCTGCGGCAGGAAGGGCCAGCCGCCGGTGGCGATCAGGATGGTCCTGGCCGTCACTTCGCGCGCGCTTCCGTCCGACGCCGTCAGGACCAGCGTGTGCGCGTCCTTGAATCCGGCATGGGCGGCGATGACCTCGGCGCCGGCGCGCGTCAGGTTCGAGCCGTAGATGCCCGACAGGCGCGTCAGCTCGGCGTCCTGCCTGGCCTTGAAATGGTGCCAGTCGAATTCGCCCAGGCTGACGTCCCAGCCGAAGCCCTTCGCATAGTCGATCTGTTCGGGGACTTCGGAGGCGAAGACCATGAACTTTTTCGGCACGCAGCCGCGCAGCACGCACGTGCCGCCCGGACGGTCCTCTTCGGCGACGCCGACCTTCAGCCCCAGGTTGGCCGCCAGACGCGCGGCGCGCACGCCGCCGGAACCGGCGCCGATGACAAACAGATCATAGTCGAATTCGGACATGAAAAAGCTTTCTGTTACGGATAGACCGTACGGACGCCCGTATCGGTGCCCAGCAGCGCGACTTCGGCCAGGTCGAGAAACAGGCCGTGCTCAACGACGCCGGTCAGCGACTTCAACTCATGGGCCAGCCCCACCGGTTCCTTGATCGCCCCGCAGGCGACGTCGAAGATAAGATTGCCGCCATCCGTTATGAAGGGCTGCCCGTCGCGCTTGCGCTGCACCGGCACCTTTTCGATGTCGAAATCCAGCAGCACGTCACAGATGCGGTTGACGGTGGCCTTGTACGCGAACGGTTCGACCTCGATCGGCAGGGGGAATTTTCCCAGTGTGGCAACGTGCTTGCCGGCGTCGGCGATGACGACGCAGGTCTTGGCCTGCTCCCAGATCAGCTTTTCACGCAGCAGCGCCCCGCCGCCGCCCTTGATCAGGGCCAGCCCCTCGCCGATCTCGTCGGCGCCGTCGACGCACAGGTCCAGCGTGCCCACATCATTGACGTCGCGGATGGTCAGGCCCAGGCTTTCGGCCAATTGCGTCGTTTGCAAGGATGTCGAAACCAGAGTCAGTTTTTTGCCGGCCTTGACTTCGCGCGCGATGGCCTTGACGAACCATGCCGCCGTCGAGCCTGTGCCGAGGCCGACCTTCATATCGTCCTTGACGTATTGCAGGGCGGCTTCGCCGACCGCCTGCTTCTGTTCGTCGGCTGTCATTTTTTCTTCGCCTCCGCCTTTTCGGCCGCCTTGCGCGTGCGGAACGCCTTGGCCCAGCCTGGCTTTTCGGTCTGTGTGCTGCGCTCGAAGGCCAGCGCATCGGCCGGCACGTCGGCCGTGATGACCGACCCCGACCCCGTCATGGCGCCGTCGCCCCCCGTCACGGGCGCGACCAGCGAAGAGTTCGAGCCGATAAAGGCGCGTTCGCCGATAACCGTGCGGTATTTGAAGAAGCCGTCATAGTTACAGAAGATGGTGCCCGCGCCTATGTTCGAGCCCGCGCCGACGCTGCCGTCGCCCAGATAGGACAGATGGTTGGCCTTGGCGCCCTCGCCGATCGTGACGTTCTTGACCTCGACGAAGTTGCCGATGTGCACGTCCTTGCCGATGTCCGCGCCGGGGCGCAGGCGGGCATAGGGACCGATCAGGGCGCCCGGGCCGACGCGGGCGCCTTCCAGGTGTGAAAAGGCACGGATCACGGCGCCGGAGGCAATGCTGACGCCTTCGCCAAAGACGACATTGGGCTCGATCACAACACCCGGCTCGACCTCGGTATCGTAGCAGAAGAAGACGGTTTCCGGCGCCGGCATATGCACGCCATTGTCCATCAAAGCCTTGCGCACGCCGTCCTGCCAGACGCGCTCGGCGACCGCCAGTTCCGCCTGGCTGTTGGCGCCCAGCGTATCGTCCTCGCGCGCCATGACGACGCGGGGCTGAAGCCCCCTGCCCTTAGCCAGGCCGACGATGTCGGTCAGATAGTATTCGCCCTTGGAATTCTCGTTCTTCACATCGCTGAGCAGCGAGAACAGCCGCTGTCGGTCGCACGCCAGGACGCCCGAATTGCAGGCGGTGACGAGAAGCTGTTCCGGCGTCGCCTCGCGCGCCTCGACGATCGCATCAAGTTTATCGCCATCGAGGATCAGGCGGCCGTAGGCTCCGGGATCAGCCGCTTCGAAGCCGAGCACGGCCAGGTCCGCTTCCGCCGCCAGGTCGAAGACCGGCCCCAGCACGCGCGCCGACAACAGCGGGCAGTCGGCATAGGAGACGATGACGCTGCCGTCGAAGTCCTTGAGCACCTCGCGCGCGGCATTGACCGCGTGGCCGGTGCCCATCGGCGGGTCCTGGATGGCGATGTTGGCCTCGCCGACGCGAATGGCCGCGGCGCGGCGGACTTCGGGGCTGTGATTGCCGACGACCACCACGACGCGGTCGCAGCCGAGCTCGAACGCCGCGTCGATGGCCCGGTCGAGCATGGAACGCCCGCCGACCTTGTGCAGCACCTTCGGCAGCGGCGACTTCATCCGGGTGCCCTGTCCTGCCGCCAGGATCACAGCGGCACGGGCCGTATTTTCACGCATATCCGCACTCTTCGATTGAGATTCCCGTGGATTTAGCCCAAACGGGCCGACAGTGAAACGGCAATCGCGTGCGTTGCGGAGAGAAATTTATGGACCTTAACGGCTACATCCTCGCCTTCGACCTCGATGGGACGCTGGTGGACACCGCGCCGGACATCATCGGCGCGCTGAACCTGGTGCTGCGCGAGGAGAACATCAAGCCGTACCATCTCGACGAAGCGCGCCCCCTGATCGGTCGCGGCGCCATGGAACTGCTGCGCCGCGGCTTCGCCCTGGCCGGCCATCCGCTGGCGCCCGAACAGGAACAGCCCCTGCTCGACCGGCTTTTGAAACATTACGAAGCCCATATCGATGCCTTTTCGCGGCCGTTCGACGGGCTGATCCCGGCGCTCGACGCGCTTGAGCGGCACGGCGCGCGCTTCGCCGTCTGCACCAACAAGCACACCTATCTGTCGGTCGAGCTGTTGAAAAGGCTCAAGCTCTTCGACCGCTTCGGCTCGATCCGCGGCGCCGACAGCGTCCCCGCCAAGAAGCCGGATTCCGGGCATCTTCTGGCCTGCGTCGAGGACATGGGCGGAGATATCAGCAAGACCATCATGATCGGCGATTCGGAAACCGACTTCCTGACCGCGAAGAATGCCGGCGTGCCGTCGATCCTGGTCAGCTTCGGCTATTCGGAACGCCCGATCCAGGAACTCGACTGCGACGTTCTGATCAACCATTACGACGACTTCGTGGCAGCGGTGGAGACGGTCATTTAGCACCATCACGATTATACTCCCCCGCTCGGCGGGGGAGGTGGCATTCGCGGAGCGAATGACGGTGGGGGGCGCAGAGGTTACAAGCTCGGCGCGCGCGTTTTCTCCGCCCCCGCCACCGCATCTCGTCGCCTAAAGGCTCTTCGTGCGGTCCCCCGCCTCGCCGAGCGGGGCGGTATAAAAGAGATTGTCGCCCAACACGAAAAAGCCAGCCGGTTGCCCGGCTGGCTCTAAAGTCGAAGGTTGAAGCAGCCCTTAGAAGCTCTTCTTGACCGAAACGAAGACCTGACGCGGGGCACCGGTCAGGATCGTCTGGGCGGTGCCGGCGGCGTCGTTGTTCACGAAGCCGTTCGAACCGATGGTCGAGATGTACTTCTCGTCCGTCAGGTTGGTGACGTTCAGCTGCAGAGTCGTGCCGACCGAAGCGAAGCGGTAGCCGAGGGTCAGGTCGCTGATGGTCGAGGCCTTCACCTTGCCGCCGATGTTTTCATAGGTATACCAGCGGTCGCCCGTATAGTCGGTGCTGAGCGTGCCGAACAGCGCGCCGTTGTCGTACGACAGCTCGGTCTTCAAGAGGTCCTTCGGCGTGTTGACGACGGTCTTGCCGCGGGTATGCGCCTGGACGGTACCGTCCGACGCGATGACGTCGTTCTGGTACTTCGAGTCGTTGTAGGTATAGGCGGCATAGAGCTTCCACGCCGGGGTAATGCGGTAGCTGCCGGCCAGTTCCAGGCCCTTGCTCTTGACGCCGCCGACGTTTGACAGCACCGGCGCATTGCCGACGATGCCGGCGCCTTGCGCCACGGCCAGGATACGGTTGCTGAAGTCGACGTCATAGACCGCCAGAACGCCCTGGAACGAACCGGTGCGGACGCGGAAACCGCCTTCGAGGGTCTTCGAGCTTTCGGGCTTCAGGTGATCGCGCACATAGTCGACATTGACCTGCGACTGCGAGCTGAAGGGACCCGAGGTCGCGGCCGACACGTAGGCGTCCATGTTCTCGCTGTACGAGCCGAAGGCTTCGTAGGCGTCATTGATCTTGTAGACGAAGCCGGCCTGCGGCAGGAAGCTGTCCTGCGACTTGAGCGTGCCGTTGAGCGTACCGCCGACCTGCTGCTGCACCGTGTTCTTCACGTCCAGCGACTTGAAGCCGTAATTGACCTTCAGCGCGTCGCTGATCGTCCAGGTGTCCTGGACATAGGCCTGGGCCGTCTTGGTGGTGAAGGCGTATTGCCACTGGGTGTAGAAGGGATTGGTCTGGAAGCCCAGGCTGTCGCGGTGCGGCGCGCTGAGTGTTTCGCCGTAGAAGCGGCGGGCCTGGCCGAAGTCGTTGCTTTCCACCCAGAAGCCGGCGGCGACCTGGTGCGCGCCCAGGTCAATCGTCACGCCGCCGATGGCGCCCGTGCGGTTGATCTTGTACTCGGTCGTGCGGATCGAGACATAGGCGTTGTCCGACGACGGCGAGGCGGCGTTGTAGAAGGGCGAGGTGGAAACGCCCGGCGACGGCAGGTACGGCGTGACCCACAGGCCCTGGCCCTTGTCGTCGTGATGGTAGACGGTGCCCGAGACACGGATCTTGTCCGACAGCGGCGTGTCGAAGCGCAGGCCCGACAGGGTGTCGTCGCGAACGCCGGCGCCGTAATAATAGGCGTCGTCGACGCTGGTGATCGGCGCCGGGAAGGCCGTACCCTGCTGGTAATCCTTGGCGACCGTGTTGGCCAGGGCCCAGTTCGGCTGGAAATTGTCCCAGGTGTAGCCGAGACGGTTGATCATCTCGAACGACATGTCCTGGTAGTCCTGCTCGCGGCGCTTCGAATTGTTGACGAAGGCCGTCAGGTTGCCTTCGCCGACCGGCAGCACCCACTTGGTGTCGATCTGCTGTGCCTTCTGTTCGCCCGCGCCCTTCCACTTGTCGGTCTTCTGGTCGACCGCCGAGATGTAGCCTCGAAGGCCGCCGAGCGCATCGATCGCGCCGGTTTCGAAACGCCCGTAGACCCGGTGCATGGTGTTGGAACCAAGCGTGCCGTCCAGTTCGCCGCCCATCTTCTGCGACGGGTCGCGCGATACGAACTTCAGCGTGCCGCCCAGGTTCGACGACGTCGCCGAGTCGAGCGAGCCGGCGCCCTGGGCCAGGTCGACGCGCGCGATGTCTTCGTTGATGATGGCGCGGCTGATGTGCAGGCCGTTATAATTGCCGTACGACATGTCGCCCAGCGTGATGCCGTCGAGCGTGAAGCCGAGCTGGTTCTGGTTGAAGCCGCGGATCGAGATGCGGGTCGACCATTCGTAGGCGCCGAACGGGTCGGCCGACTGGAAGGTGACGCCCGGCAGCTTGTCGAGCACCTTGAGCGGCGACGTGCCGGGAGCGACTTCGCCGAGGTCGCGCGACTTGACGGTCTGGGTCTGGCGGCTCTGGCCGTGGCCGAGCACGATGACTTCGGCCGAGTCGGCGGCTTTCGCCTCTTGCGCCGACGCGGCGCTGGTGTTGAACAGCGCCAGGACGGCGGCGCCGGAAAGCAGTGCGATCTTCATGTTTATCCCCACGGGCCGGGAGTAGCCCATGAGGCCGGCCTGCTATCGCGGCTGAGTGACAGTTTCGAAACGAAATGTCTTCAAAGTGATGTCAGTCCGGCCAAGCTTTTGCGACATCGGTTAATGCACTGATTTCAAAAGAAAAACCCTGTGGCGCGATCGCCACAGGGCCGAAATTCATATCATTTGCGACGGGTCAGCCTGCGCGTTCCTTGAGGAATTTTTCGCGCGCCGCCACGCCGGTGTCGGCGAAATCGGTGAAGACGCCATCCACGCCCATGCGGAAGACATCGAGATATTCGGCGACCGCGTCGCCATTATAATATGGGTCGAGATAGGGCGCGTCGTTGCGCATGGTCCAGATATGGACCTTAAGCCCGCGCGCATGGGCATTGTCGACGATCTCCTTGCGTACCACCGGTTGGGCCTTGCCGTCCGCACCCTTTTTGAAGGCCAGCAGATGGCGCTTCCACGGGGCGACGACCGCGGCGTATTTCGCCACCTCATCCAGGCCTTCCGGCGTCAGAAGGTCACCATAGGTCCCGGCCTTGCCCGCCAGCGTCCAGTCGTAAGGCCTGTCTGAAGGGGACTCGTACTGCATGGCGCCGGTGTCGGGGTCGGTGCCCGACCCATCGACCAGTTGCATCAGGCGGATGCCGGTCCTCGTCTTGAGATATTGCAGATTGCCCTGTTCGAACGACTGAATGAACACGGGCGACGACGCGCCTGTATAGCCCGCCTTCTTCAGCACATCGAGCAGGTGATCCTCGATGGGCAGGCCCAGCGACCGATGGAAGCTCGGGAACTTGATCTCAGGATATATGCCGACCGTGCGGCCGGCTTTTTGGGCGCCGGCCTGGACGATATCGATCATCTCTTCCAGGGTCAGGATCGGGTACTGGCCGTCGCGGCTGTGGTCGCGGCCCGGCATGACCTGTTTGCAACGCAGGGTCTTGAGTTCGGCCAGCGTAAAGTCGGCGACGAAGAAGTCGGTGATCTCCAAACCGCCGGCGAATTTCACCGTGCGTTTGCGCGAGGCGAATTCCGGATGCGCCAGGATGTCGGTCGAATCGGTCAGGACCGGATCGTGGCGCGTCACCAGGTGTCCGTCCTTCGTCGCCACCACGTCGGGTTCGACGAAATCGGCGCCCAGCCGGATCGCTTCTTCGTATGACCCTTGCGTGTGCTCGGGCATGTAGCCGGGTGCGCCGCGGTGACCGATGATCAGCGGCGATTTGAATGGGTCTGCGGCAGCGGCATGGCTCATGCGGGCGGCGGCCAAGGGGCTCAACGAAAGGGCTGCAAGCGACGCCGCACCGGTAAAGAAACCGCGACGGCCGATGGAGGAAGCGTGTGTCATCATGCCTGCGGCATAGCGGTAATTCAAGACAGTTTGACCAAGCTTCCGCGACAGCAATATGTCACGAAAATCCTTTCTCCATAAGGGAATTGTTGCAGAATCCGTCCGTCCTGATCCCGACCTTCAAGCTGCACGCCGGCGACCGCTTTTGAATGGCCATTTTCAGGCAAGCCGGGCCGGAGACGCTCAGCCTCCGCTGGCGACAGGGGGAACCTGTCGAGACGGTCTTGCCGGCATTTATCCATTCGGGGTGCAATCGATCCAGGCGCTTCAGAGCGTTTTCGACAAGATCGCCCACTGTTGGAAGGCATGGCATCCTGAAGGTCTGGTCCAATGGCAAAGCCGGTTAGGGCACTGATGTATACGAAGGTATATCGGCGCGGTTCGTCCTTGACTTGGTTATACCGCGGCCTCTAAGGGGCGATTGTCGGGGGCGCACAACGCCACCTGACACTTTCAAGGAACTCCAAACCCTCATGTCCGGCGACAGTAGTCGATCACGTCAGCCGCAACGGGCACGACAGTAGGCCTTCCACCGCTGGCTTACCTGTCGCCCCCGAACCGGCGTCAACGTCAAGGTAAGCCATGGTCTTCTTTCTCGAGGATGCCAAGGGTGCGCGCCCGCTTGCGCGTTTCCTGCCCGGAAACATCCGGTTCGCGTGGGCGGATGTCGCCGCGTTCATCCTGCTCGCCGGTGTCTCGGTGCTCGTCTTTCACGGTGCGGAACAGATGGGGCTGCCGCTGTCCCAACTGCAGACATCCCCGATCAGTCTCGATCCCGTCCATCTGCCGGAATACGCCCTTCGCACGACGTTGCGGATGTTCGCGGCCCTTGGCGCCTCGCTGATGTTTACATTTGTCGTGGCGACGCTGGCAGCGCGCAGCCGCAAGGCAGAGATGATCATCGTGCCGGCGCTCGACATCCTGCAATCGGTGCCGGTCCTGGGGTTTCTGACCTTTACCGTGACCATGTTCATGGGGCTGTTTCCAGGCAGCCAGTTGGGCGCCGAATGCGCGGCCATATTCGCCATCTTCACCGCCCAGGCCTGGAACATGGCCTTCAGCTTCTATCAAAGCCTGAAGACGCTCCCCAGCGATCTTGACGAGGTCACCCGCAATTTCGGCTTTTCGCCCTGGCGCCGCTTTATCCGACTTGAACTGCCGTTTGCTACACCGAGCCTGGTGTGGAACATGATGATGTCGATGTCGGGCGGCTGGTTCTTCGTCGTCGCGTCCGAAGCCATCACCGTCGGCCACACGTCGATCGCCTTGCCAGGCATCGGCTCATGGCTGGCGCTCGCGATCCAGCATCAGGACATGGGTGCCGTGACCTGGGGCGTCACTGCCATGGCCATCGTCATCCTGCTCTACGATCAGTTCTTCTTCCGCCCGGTCATCGCCTGGGCCGACAAGTTCCGTTTTGAGCAAACCGCCTCGCAGGAAACACCGAAGTCGTGGCTGTATGACCTCATTCACCGCACGCGCTTCCTGCGCCGGGCGTTCAGCCTCCTGACCGTACCCGTAAAGAAGCTGGCCGCTATCAAATGGTCGAAGCTGCCGCCGGCGCCGGAGGTGCGCATTCCGGCAGAAGCCAATCGCGCCATCGACATCCTGTGGATCGTGCTGGTGGTTGCCGCCTGCGCCTTCAGTGTGTGGGAACTGGTCCACTACATTGCGAGGAGCCTGACCTGGGGTGACCTCCGCGCGGTCGCCGCCATGGGCCTGGCCACCCTGGTCCGCGTGGCGATCCTGATCGCCCTGGCCAGCGTGATCTGGGTGCCGATAGGCGTATGGATCGGATTGCGCCCGGCCTGGGCCGAGCGGCTGCAACCGGTCGCCCAGTTCCTGGCCGCCTTTCCGGCCAATGTCCTGTTTCCCGTGGTCGCCATGATCATCGTCGGGCTGAGGCTCGATCCGAACATCTGGCTGTCGCCGCTGATGATCCTCGGCACCCAGTGGTACATCCTGTTCAATGTCATCGCCGGAGCCAGCGCCATTCCGGGCGACATGAAGGAAGTGTCGCGCATGTTCGGTCTGAAGGGCTGGCAGTGGTGGCGCCAGGTCGCGCTGCCGGCGGTCTTTCCTTATTATGTCACCGGCGCTCTGACGGCATCCGGCGGCTCGTGGAACGCCTCGATCGTCGCGGAGGCCGTCGATTGGGGCCGGACGCACCTGGAGGCTTTCGGGCTCGGCGCCTACATCGCCCGCGCCACGGCGGCCGGCAATTATCCCCGCGTCGCACTCGGCATCGCCGTCATGAGCATCTTCGTCATCGGTTTCAACCGCACGGTCTGGCGGCCGCTCTACGGCTATGCCGAACGCCGCCTGCGCATCAATTAAGGGAGACAGACCATGCCCCTCGATCTCCAACCCCGCACACTGTGCGATGTCCGCAAGGTCCGTCACGTCTATGGCAAGTCCGGCGGCAAGGACCTGCTGGTGCTCGACGATGTCAATCTGACGCTCAAGGAAAACGAGATCGTCGGCCTGCTGGGGCGCTCGGGCTCCGGCAAGTCGACCCTGCTGCGCTCGATCGCCGGCCTGATCAAGCCGACCGAGGGCATGGTTGGTTTTCCGCATCCGATCGGCGAGAAATCGGCGACCGTCTCCATGGTCTTCCAGACCTTTGCTCTCTTTCCCTGGCTGACCGTTCTGGAAAATGTCGAGGTCGGTCTGGAAGCACAAAGGGTCGATAAGGAAACCCGGCGCAAGAAAGCCCTGGCGGCCATCGACCTGATCGGCCTTGACGGCTTCGAAAATGCTTATCCCAAGGAGTTGTCGGGCGGCATGCGGCAGCGCGTCGGCCTGGCGCGTGCCCTGGTGGTCGATCCGTCGATTCTGCTGATGGACGAGCCGTTTTCCGCGCTCGACGTGTTGACCGCCGAGACCCTGCGGACCGACCTGCTCGACCTGTGGTACGAAGGCCGGATGCCGATCAAGTCTATCCTGATCGTCACCCACAATATCGAGGAAGCGGTTCTGCTTTGCGACCGCATCCTGGTCTTTTCATCAAATCCGGGCCGCATCGTCGCGGAAATCAAGGTCGACATGCCGCAGCCGCGCAACCGCCAGGCGCCGGCCTTCCGGGCGATGGTCGACGACATCTATCGGCGCATGACGCAGAAGAAGGCGGGGGACCAGCCGAAAGACGGCTTGTTCCCGGGGATGGGCATCGGCATGGCCCTGCCGCAGGTTTCCACCAATACGCTGGCCGGCCTTATGGAGGCCGTCGCGGCCCCTCCCTATGAGGGCACCGCCGATCTGGCGGCGCTGGCGCACGAGACACAGTACGAAGCCGACGAGCTCTTCCCGGTCGCCGAAGTGCTGCAACTGTTCCGTTTTGCCGAGTTGGAAGGCGGGCAACTGACGCTGACTCCGGAGGCGCGTCGCTTTGTCGACGCCGACGTGGATGGCCGCAAGCGCCTGTTTGCCCAGCATTTCCTGAACTATGTGCCCCTCGCGGCCCATATCCGCCGCGTGCTCGACGACCGGCCCGGCAAGGTCGCGCCCGCCAGACGCTTCCGGGATGAGATCGAGGACCTGATGTCCGAGGACTACGCGGAGCAGACACTGAAGACGATCATCCAGTGGGGCCGGTATGCGGAAGTCTTTGCCTTTGACGAGGCGGCCGACCAGTTCAGTCTGGAAAACCCGGAATAGCCCGTCCGGTTCCACGCCATTCAACTGTAAAACTCGGACGATGAACCCTCCTGCACCTGGATAGGGCAAGGATGAGGCGCGTCATATCAGAGCCGGAGGCTGCCATGGATGTTCACCCTGCCATCGCCCATCGCGTAATTACCGGAGTCGCTCTGGTAATGTCTGGCGGCTTTGCCATCACTGGCGACGCGAGGGCTGACGACGGCATTTTTTCGGTTACTCCCGCCCTCACGATAGACGTGCTCGACAATATGTCGGGCGGGCGCCGGACGGGGGCAAGGACGATGTACAACCTCGACCTGACCGCCTCCTGGAAGGGGGAAAGAGGTTGGGAGGCGTGGGGCTATGTCCTGGTCGATGGCAATGGTGGGTTTTCCAATCGGTACAGTGGTGATCTGCAAACCTTGTCCAACATCGACGCCGTTCCGGCAACGCGGTTGTTCGAGGCATGGGCACGATATACGTCAGCCGATACCCGGTGGCGAACGACGCTCGGCGTCATCAATCTGAACGCCGTCTTCGATACTCAACCTGTCGGTGGGGTGTTCCTGAATTCCTCGGACGGGATCGGTCCGGACTATTCGCAATCCGGGCCGCCCATCTTTCCAGTGACAGGGTTGGGCGCCGTCGCCGAATGGCGAATGACCTGGCGCACGACATTGCGCGCAAGCGTTTCCGATGGTGTTCCCGGAGATCCCGAACATCCCAAGGCGTTCGCGGCCTTGCACCTTCGCAAGGCCGAAGGATTGCATCGGGTTGTCGAGCTGGAGCACCATTTCGACAACGGTTTCCTGAAGCTTGGTCATTGGGACTATACAGTCGCCGGCGAGCGCTGGAACGACAAAGGCCCGGGCATCAGACAGGGAAGCTATGCGCAGTTTGGGTGGTACCTGATCAAAGAGGTCGCTGATGCCAGTCAGGGATTGCAGGGCTGGGTACGCGTAGGCAATGCCAACGGCGATGTGTTCAAACTCGACCAGTATGTCGGCGGGGGGCTCGTCTACACCGGATTTTTTGCCGGACACGACAACGACCAGATGGGATTGGCCGTAATGCAGGCGCGCCTGGGCCAGCCCTATCGTGCCTTCGCGGGCGCGCCGCGCGCAACTGAGACTGCCGTCGAAATGACCTACAAAATGGTGGTCGGCGACCACGTCATCGTTCAGCCGGACATGCAATATATCCGCAATCCCGGCGGCGAAGGCGCGTTGAAGGATGCGCTTGTCCTTGGCGTACGCCTGCGCGTCCAGTGACGATTATTTATATGATTTGTCAGGGAGGTGCAGATGCGCATCAGCGTCCGCCAACCCAAGGGAAAGCTGTACCTGGAGCCGTTCGCGCAGACCCTGACTGCATGGCGTCAACGGCAACCGCAGGCCGTCCTCCAACACCCCGCGCAAAGCCAGCGCGGCTTTGACCGGCGCGGGATTAGGCTCATCGAACAAGAGCTCCGTCAACGGCAGGAGATGCGACCAGATAGCCTCCGATGCGCCGCCGCGGTCATGACGAACGGCTTCGTATAGCGCGACGAAGGCTTCGGGGACAACATTGGCCGATGCGCCGACAACGCCCTCGACGCCAAGCTTCAGCGCACTCAGCGACCACGCATCATCGCCACAGAAGACCGATAGGCCGGGAATGTCGATCAAATCCTTCAGCCGCCGGGCCGACAGACCACAGGCCTTGATCGCCGGGAAACAGCCGCTGGCGGCAAGTTTGGCGATAAATTCGGTCCGTAGCGTCACACCGGTGCGCGCGGGAATATCGTAGAGCATGACGGGCGTATCGCAGGCTTCAGCGATCGTCATGAAATGCCGGTGCAATCCCTCCTCGGAGGGGCGGACATAGGCCGGTGCGGGTAACAGGTGGCCTGTGACGGGCCATTGCCCGATCTCGCGCCGTTCAGCGATCATTTTCGCCGTGTTCGAACCTTCAAGAGCCAGGACGATCGGTAGATCACCAGCGGCGGCCGTGAAAACGGTATCAAGGAAACGCGCTTTTTCATAAGCCGAAAGCGCCGGGCCTTCGCCCGTGGTGCCGCAAGCCACCAGACCGTGAACACCACTGCGGCAAAGACCGCGGACAAGGTTAGCGGCAGCGCCATGATCGATTTCTCCATGACTGAAAGGTGTAACAATCGGAACCCAGATGCCGGGCCGAAAGGGCTTAGAGGCAGGGGCGGCATTCATGATCAGGCCGCCTGTTGGCAGGGCGCGCCTAACGGCTCCCACTGCAGAGCCCTGACCGCGCCGAACTCGGCGGCCGGCAGGCCGGAGATCAAGGCATGGATCGCCAGGCCGTAGGCGATGGCGGCGACCGTCACCCAAAGGCGGGCTTCGTGATGATCCGGAAGGAGTTCCAGCGCGATGGACTGGATCTTCGCGCCGCACTCGGCACGAAGGAGCGATTGCGCCTGCTGGCTCAGGTCTTCGCTAATGGTGACGGGAAAGCGGACAATACTGGAAGGATCTTCTGACATTGCAAACCATCCTGAAAGGACGGCATCTTCCTACCAGGAAGGGCGTATAGCGGGTGTATGAAGTCGTGAAGCGGCCGTATCGTTTTCGTATAGGCTTCCGGACAACGATTTTGAACGGTGCACGGAGAGCGGATAGGTTTCAGAATTTGGAAATGAGCGCCGTACGATTGATCTGAATCGGTGCAAGTCGGTATAGAGTGGATTGCGCTCTTGAAGGCGATCTCTCCAAGCATAATCCGTTGAGGCCATGACTGTAATTGCCGCTTTCCTTTACCGCAATGGCCAGCGTGTCCGTGAAATCGCTATCGACGAAACGGTCGAATGCCCCCAAGACAAATCCGAATTCGTATGGATCGGCATAGCCGACCCGACCGAAGCGGAAATGCAGACTCTGAAAGACACCTACGGCCTGCATCCTTTAGCCGTCGAGGATGCGCTCAAGGCGAGGCAATTGCCGAAAATCGATATTTACGGCGATCAGCTATTCGTCGTCGCCCGTACAGCCCGTCTCGAGGACGGCAAGATAGCGTACGGCCAGACGGCCATGTTCGTCGGACACAGCCATATCATCAGCGTCCGCCTTGGTTCGGCGCGCGGCCATACCGGACTCCGCCGGGAACTGGAGGCCAACCCCACGCAGTTGAGCCACGGGGTCGACTACGTCCTTCACGCCATTCTCGACTTCATCGTCGATGGGTACCTGCCGATTGTTGAAAACATCGAGGAGGAGGTGCTGGAGATGGAGCAGCGCACGGTCGATAATTTCCTGGGCCGAAGCGAGATTACGCGTATTTTTGGTCTCAGGCGCGAACTGATCCGCTTCCAACACGTCCTGGCTCCGATGAGCGAAGTCGCCAATAAACTGGTTCGTGCCGACCTGCCGGGGATCGATGCGGAAGTGCGACCCTATTTCAACGACGTCCTCGATCACGTGCGGCGCGTGCAGGCCATGGTCGACGACCTGCGCGAAGTGCTGGCCTCGGTGTTTGAGTTCAGCAACCTGCTGGAACAGCAGCGAACGGGCGCCATCACCCGCCAGCTGGCGGCCTGGGCTGCCATCCTGGCAGTACCCACGGCGATAGCCGGCATCTATGGCATGAATTTCGAGCATATGCCGGAACTGAAAACGACTTACGGCTACTTCGTCGTGCTGGCTGTGATCCTCGTGATCTGCGCCCTCCTGTACGTGCGATTTAAGCGCCTGCGCTGGTTGTAGGCAGCATGGTCCAAATGCCCCGTTCGCAGATATCCGTAACCGAGCTATCGTATTCGGATGAACTGCTGGGCAAGGTCGCTCTGCCCGGTTGCGATTTAACCATCAGCCGCGGCATTGGTTCAGGCCTGACACGACGCGTGGGCGATCCACCGAACAAATTTTGGGCCATCGGCGACCGCGGCCCAAATTTCAAGCTTCTCTTTGGCATCAAGCATGGCTTGTCGCTTCCGGATACCCTGGCCGACGTCGAAGGCGCAAAATTTATGCCGGCGCTCGCATTCGGGCCGGCTATAGCGGAACTGAACCTGCAGGATGGCGTCGTCACCTGTGTGCACAGCCAGGATTTATGCGACAAGGACGGCCAGCCCATTACCGGCCTTCCGCCAGCGAACGGACTGGGTGAAATCGCCGTGAACCTGGACGGCACACTGATACCGCCCAACCCGTCGGGCGTGGATAGCGAAGGCATCGCCGCCATGGCTGACGGAACCTTCTGGGTGGCGGACGAATATGGTCCGTCGCTTTTGCACGTCGCTTCAAACGGGACCGTTCTTGTTCGATGGGTGCCAGCTGGCCTTGGGCGGCTATTCGACGGTGCGGGATATCCAATCAAAGAGTCTCTACCCGCGATCGCCGCGTCCAGGCAGTTCAACAGAGGATTTGAAACCGTAGCGCTCTCGGCTGACGAGAAGTGGCTATATGTCGCGTTTCAAAGCCCACTGGCCCATCCGGACGAAGCCACGCATCGTCAGGGCCGCCACGTCCGTATCTGGAAGATGGACGCGCTAACCGGCGAGATAACGGCTCAATTTCTTTATCCGTTGGACGGGGCCGACAGCTTTCGGCGCGACAATGCGCTCGGCGCATTTCATGGTTCTGACATCAAGGTGAGTGAACTTGTCCTGCTTGAGCCGGAGCGTCTCCTGATCCTTGAACGGGGCTCGGCGACCAGCAAGCTCTACACGGTTACGCTGAATGCGGAATGTGCCGTCGACGAATGTCACATGAAAAGCGAAACGCGGCCGACGCTGGAAGAATTGAGTGCCGCCGGACAGGTCGGAATCTCTGTTCCGCAACTCCGCAAAACCCTCTTGTTGAACTCAGACGATTTTCCCGAGATCGGCGCCGACCTCGAGGGCATTGTCGCGCTCACGCCCCGCACGCTTCTCCTTGTCAACGACAATGACTTCGGCGTTGAAGGCGCCAGCACACGCTTCTGGCGCGTGGATTTTGCGGCCGACCTATGATCCGCTGGCAGGATCGCCGCCCAGCATTGTTTCGCCTGAACCGTCATATTCCAATTCGGGGCTTCACTACGGCGTAACTGCAAATCGGCAAGTCAAGCCGATTTCTCGCGTATATACAAAGGTATAGATGAGGGGGTTCATTCTTGACAGGCGTGTCGAGCGACCTCTAAGGGCGTTTGTCGGCGAGGTTTCTGAAGGTCAACCGACGTTTTCCGGGAAGCAAATCCCAAGTCCGACATGGTCACGGACAAGCAGGTGATCTCTAGTGGCTGGCCCAAGGGCATTGAGCGTTGGCACATTATTCGAGATCATGGACACGCCTCCGCGAGAGACTGGAGATGTCGGTATCCGGCAGCCTCCTTGGAGGTGCGAGGTTGGCGCTCCAGGTGGCCATCACGTTGTTCAATCTCCGGCTCCTTACGCCCAGGGGGGCGCGCTGCATTATTGGGCTGGCATTGAAGCTCAACAAAGTGTCGTCCCGCCTTGCGCTTCAACAAATCCGCCGCGTCGCCAGACGCATCCGGCGAGACTGAGCTTCGTCAAAGTGCTGGAAATGCCATGGCCCCTGCAAATTCCCTGATTGACTTCGAGTCTCCGGCCTTTCTGAAAACCCTGTTGGTTCTCACGATAGCCTTCGTCTGCGGCGGCCTGATCGGCGTGGAGCGACAGATCCGGCAGCGAAACGCGGGTCTCAGGACCATGGTCCTTGTCTCGGTGGGGGCGGCCGCGTTCGTCCACCTTGGCGAGCGGTTGCTCGGCGGCGAGGGCCAGGTGCGCATCATCGCCTATGTCGTATCGGGAATTGGTTTTCTTGGCGCTGGCGTCATCATGAAGGAGGGCGCCCAGGTGCGCGGCCTCAACACCGCCGCGACGCTCTGGACCTCCGCGGCCGTCGGGGCCTTCGCCGGTAGCGGCCTGTTTGCAGAGGCCGCTGCCGTCACCCTGTTCATTCTCGCCGGCAACACACTCCTGCGGCCGCTCGTGAACTACATAAACCGGCGCCCGGTTGATGCCGCGACGACGGAGGCGACCTATCGTGTGCATGTCGTTTGCGCGGCGGAGCACATTACCGAAGCCCGCGACCTGCTGGACGCGGAATTGGAGAGGGCGAAATATCCGATCCGCGAGATCGAGGTTCTGTCGGAAGGCGAAGACACCACGGAATTGGCGGCGGTCCTTATTCCAACAACCGCCGAAGCGTCGGAACTCGACGCCGTATGCGCGGCGCTTGTCGCGTCGGACGCCGTCGAAAGCGCGACCTGGACGGTGAGTACGACGCTCTGACCCTGTCAGGTCCGACGAAGGGTTTCCATCATCCTCACCAGGTCGGCAAAGCTGTCCGCCTGCATCTTTTTCATGATCTGGCCGCGGCGGACCTTTACGGTGATCTCGCTGATACCGAGTTCGCCGGCGACCTGCTTGTTCAACAGGCCGCTTACCAGGCCCGTAAGAATCTCCTTCTCGCGCGCGTCCAGGCTGGCATAGCGCTCCCGCAAGGCGGCGATGGTTGAGGCTTCGCGGCGATCTGAGCTGTCTTTTGCCAGGCCGGCGCGGACAGCATCGAGAAGATCCTGATCGCCGAAGGGCTTGATCAGGAACTCGATGGCGCCGGCTTTCATGGCCCGGACGGAGGTCTGAACATCGCCATGCGCCGTGATGAAGATGGTCGGCAGGGTCAGATCAAGGGCGATCAACTGGCGCTGCAGGTCCAGCCCTGTCATGCCCGGCATCCGGACATCGAGTACCAGGCAGGACGGGACATCCGGGCGGGTCGATTGCAGGAAATCCTGGGCGGAGGAAAAAAGCCGGGCCTCCAGCCCGGCCGCCCCGAGAAGATCGGCAAGTGCCTCGCCGACAGACGCGTCATCGTCGACGATATATACGATGCCGGCGTCCTGTACGACCTCCGATGGATTCGAGTTCATGCTGCTGACGAGTCCTTCGTGGGAAGGCTGAAATAGAAACACGCGCCGCGAGGATCGTTCGGGTGGGCCCAGATCTGCCCGCCATGGGCTTCGACGATCGATCGGGTGATGGTCAAGCCCATGCCTATGCCAGCCGCCTTGGTGGTGAAGAACGGATCGAACATCTGGTCCAGCATCTCGGGCCGGACGCCTGAACCATTGTCTTTGACGGAAACGACAATCTCATCGTGAGTGCCGGCACGTGCTCGAATCTCGACGTTCCGCCTCTGGGCTGACTCCGTCTTCAGGGCCTCGGTCGCATTGAGAATGAGATTGCTGAGAACCTGCTGAAGCTGCACCCTGTCCGCCATCACGTCCGGGAGATTGGCATCGATGTCGATGTCCACCTCGACGGCGTTGCGCCTTAGGTCTGCCTGGGCCAGGTCCAGGGTGTCCGCGACGACGTCTTGCAGGTTGACGCGTTCCTTTATCGAAACACCGCCCCTGGCCAGCGTCCGGACGCGTGCTATGACGTCGCTGGCGCGCTTGGCATCGGCAACGATCCGATCGAGGTTTCGCCTGACCTTGTCGAGATCGGCTGGCTCCTGTTCCAGCCAGCGCAATCCGGCGTGACCGCTTGTCACAATGGCCGTGAGCGGCTGGTTGATCTCATGGGCGATGGAGGTAGTCAGCGCGCCAAGACTGGTTATGCGGGCGATGCGCGTCAATTGTACCCTGGCATTATTCGCTGCGGCCTCGGCGACTAATATTCTTATGGCAAGAAACGTTGTGATCCCGATAGCCGCTATGCTGATCCCCGCATTGATCAGGCCGACATTCCAGTTGCCTCTCGGCGTCATGGCAAGGCTGAGTAGTGTAAGTCCGACACACAAGCCGGCCATGATTATGACGCCGCGGGTGGACAAGAGGCCGACGGCCAGCAGAATGGCCACCAGGTAAAACACGGCGCCGGCAATTTCATAGTTCGTGACGGTATCGAATACGAAAATGCACGGTACGAGTACCCAGGCCAATCCAAGGCGAAAGCGCCTCGCGGACCGCCCGCCCAGCCTTGTGATCCTGTCCATTTGAATAAACCTCGGTGGATTTCGAGGCACGCAAAGTCGGCGCCAGCTACGAGTTCCAATAGGCGTTGAGGACCATAGCGTCCAGCGCTTCGAGGCTCTGCACTGGTAATTGCACCCGGCCTCAGGGATCAGCCCCCGCTTTCAAAAGGCGCGATATGGCCGCCAAGCTCGTCTTTTAGAGATTCGATCTAAACGCAGTAGAACAACCGCACCAATCTATCACCATAATTTGCGGATTTTAATTTTCTTTCCCGCCACCCGTCAAATTAAGCTTCCTGTATACAATCCCGCTATTCCCGTCCGCCGAGACAATACCGAAAACATATACAGGACCAGAAGCCAGATATTTCACCAAGGTTTCCGGGCTATTATCAGGCAACGAAACCATCCGGCTCCCGTCCATTTGGTAAACCCATTCCACATCTTCCGAAGTGTCTTTTAAAGGCGGAACTCGGAAGTATTTCTTTGCAGAATTTGTTGCGGGCAAAAGATCCGAAGCCTCGGCAAGCAATTCACAGCCGGTCATCGCCATCTGACCGCTTGAAGTCTTATTGGTTTTTTGGCGAGTAACAAGCGTTATGGTCTTTTTATCGAAATCCTTAACGAAAAAGTCGCCCGTAGGATGCATGTCCATTTCCGATAACATATCCAGGACGTCATTCGAAAACTTACCTGTCCAGCCGTCAGCTTTAGCAGAAGCATTAATCTGATCTAGGCTTCCACCACTATCCAGACATATTTTCTTTGCTTCCCGAAACAGGTTTTCTTGTGCCACGCATGAACAGGCGCCCACCCACCCAACGGCGATAACAGTGAAAAATAAGTTTCTTGTCACAAATTCCCCCTTAAGTACGATCCAAAAACCAGGCCATGATCACAAATTACACTGGCTTTTTCCAGTGATACATCACACCGGATGGCGGCTTGGCGGCCGGGACATATCTGTGACTCGGATTGGGAGAAGAATCCACATAAGTTGTTATTATGGCTCCGAGGTCCCCAGCCTGACCTGTATCCGGAAAAATCAAGGTGGGCCTTCAACCAGTTGTCGTAAAATTGCCGCAGCTTTTCATACGGCACGACCTTCTGAGTACCGTACCGCGCCCCCCATTTTCCAATATGTAGCTTCGGAAACGAAGCCCAGTCTCTCGAACGGTCGACTGCGGCGGTGAAGTCACCGCTGCGCAATGCGTCGATTACGCGAGATTCGGCCATCATATGGGCGGCTATCAAATCCTGGGTGTCGGGGGAAAAGTCCGTAAGTCCAAGCGCCTTACTATGTCCGGGATAACTATAGCCGGTTATCTGATAGCGGCCATTTGCGGTCTGGGGCGTGCCCTTATATTTCACCCCGCTCGACGGGGAAACTTTGAGAAACGGCGTTTTGGATCTCGTCTTTGCGAAGTGTCGTCCAAGCGCTTCGGAACGGACGCCCAACGTCCCGACCAGTTCACAGCGTCAGCAAAATCGCGAAAATTTGGGTCATTTACTGTCGTCTGAAAACCACGCGTGGCCCGCCTTCCTCACCTTTCCAGAGAAACAGTTCTGGCCGATTGTCTTCGACGTCAAAATACACCTGAGTTTCTAAGCCTTGCGGAAACCCTCCGAATGGTCGGAGGTCCATCGTAATGTCACGCCGCGCCGCCACCCCCTTCTTTTGTCCGATCGAAATTCGACCATTAGCATTGACGCGAACATTCGGCTCATCGTCAACAAGCAGCAGGGGCAGCGGAACATCGACAATGGCGATTTCGTTGCCGTGGATCGCCATACGGCTTCCATCGGCGGTCACCCATACGCCATCGAGTTGAGCCTGTGAAAGGTCCGGCGCGCCACAACTAACCAATCCCAGAAGCAACCCGCCCAAAAAAAGGCTTTGGAGGCAGAAACGTAACGCCACACTCATCGACATTTTCACTTGCGCGTCCTTTTTAAATTGACCTTTTCCTCCCAGTCGAAACTTTGCGTCGTCGGAGACAAAGGGCCGGTTTTGAAACTATCATTTAACATCGGCTCGACATGATTTCTCCACCATGGCCTATAACCCAATATCGATCGTTCGGGGGACTGCCGCCAGCATCAATGGACGGCGAGATTGAAGACTTTGGCGGGACAGGGACGACGGGCATGGGAAAACTCCGGGTTTTCCGCCACTGGTCTCCAGGCCGCCTCAGTTCCGCACACCACCCGCAAACGGCGATTAAGGTTGAACATTTCCGCAACGGCCTATAGATGAGCCATGGCCGAACGCATCTATCTTTACGACTCCACGCTGCGCGACGGCGCGCAGGCCCAGGGCATAGACTTTTCCGTGGCCGACAAGCAGGCGATCGCGGCGGCGCTCGACGCCTTCGGCATCGACTATATCGAAGGCGGCTGGCCCGGCGCGAACCCGACCGACGACGCATTTTTCGGCTCACTTCCGGCAACCAGGCGCTCGAAGATTTCCGCCTTCGGTATGACGCGCCGCGCCGGCCGCTCGGCGTCCAACGACCCGGGCCTGCAGGACCTGCTGGCGGTCAAGACTCCGACCGTCTGCCTGGTCGGCAAGACCTGGGCCTGGCAGGTCGAGACCGCGCTCAAGGTCACAACCAGCGAAAACCTGCGCATGATCGGTGACTCGCTGGCTCACATGATCAGCAACGGCCGCGAAGCCCATTTCGACGCCGAACATTTTTTCGACGGCTATAAAGCCAATCCAGCCTACGCACTCGACGCCCTGAAAGCCGCCCACGACGCCGGCGCGGCCTGGCTGGTCCTGTGCGACACCAATGGCGGCTCGATGCCGTCGGAAGTCAAACGCATCGTCGCCACGGTGCGCGAGGCCCTGCCCGACGCGAAGCTCGGCATCCACTGCCACAACGACACCGAACAGGCCGTCGCCAACTCGCTGGCCGCGGTCGAAGCCGGCGTCCGCCAGGTCCAGGGCACGATCAACGGCATCGGCGAGCGCTGCGGCAATGCCAACCTGATCGCCATCATCCCGACCCTGATGCTGAAGATGGGCTTCGACACTGGCATCGACGCCGAACAGCTGACGCATATCGGCCAGCTGTCGCGCCTGGTCGACGACCGGCTGAACCGCGCGCCCAATCGCCATGCCGCCTATGTCGGCGCCAGCGCCTTTGCGCACAAGGGCGGGCTGCACGTCAGCGCCATGGCCAAGGACAGCCGGTCGTACGAGCATATCGATCCGGCGCTGGTCGGCAACAGCCGCCTGGTCCTGGTGTCGGACAAGGCCGGCCGCGCCAATATCCTCAGCCGCCTGCAACAGATGGGCATCGAGGTCGCAGCCGACGACGACCACATCGCCGACCTGGTCAAGGCCGTCAAGGACGGCGAAACCGCGGGTTACGCCTATGAAGATGCCAGCGCCAGCTTCGAGCTGATGGCGCGCGAGCGCCTGGGCCAGCTACCGCACTATTACGACCTGCAGAGCTACCGCGCGCTCAATGAATGCCGCATAGATGCCAGGGGCAAGCGCTTTACGGTCGCCGAAGCCACGGTGAAGCTCACCGTCGCCGGCCAGCAGGTCATGACGGTCGCCGAAGGCAACGGCCCCGTCAATGCGCTCGATGCCGCGCTGCGCAAGGCGCTGGAGCCGCATTATCCGCAGCTCTCGAGCATGCACCTCAACGACTACAAGGTGCGTATCCTCACGCCATCGGAAGCGACGGCGGCGCTGACCCGCGTCATGATCGAAAGCCGCAACGACGACGGCCAGACCTGGAACACGCTGGGCGTCAGCCACAACGTCATCGACGCGTCCTACAACGCGCTCTACGACGCCATCACCTACCACCTGATGAAGTCAGGCGCCCGCCGTCAGTAACCCTACGACGGGTAGTGCATGTGGTGGGCCGGATTCTGATCCGTTTGCGCCGGGGGCGTGTTCGCCGCCGTTCCGGTGGTTTCGCAGGCCGCCAGCATCAGGCTGGCGGCAAGCACGCATCCGGTAATGATGATCCTGGTCATAAGGCACCTCGCGTCGACAACCCTGTATACTTTTGTACGCCAAAGACGTTCAGCCGGATCGCATCTGCGACTGGACAGCCCCCATTGAAAGGCGCAAGAATTCTGCACGAGGGGGAAGTTATGGTCTTTGAACTATCGAACCTGTTGCCAGCATTGGCAGTACTGGCAATCGGAACAACGGTTTGCAGCAGCATTTTGGGCCTGGCCATCCGTTGGCTGATATTGAGTGCCGTCGACCGCGACCGCGTTAATGTCGGTTGGGGGTCGGACGGCACACTGACAAGGCTATGGACATTATCGAAGCAGAAGGCAGGATCTGCCGGGAGACTTATCCGCATTTATGTCTTAACAGCCTGGGCAACCTACATCCTCATACCGATCGCCGTGGGCGCCATATTCATTTATGTTCATTCAGGATAAGGCGAACAAACGCGTCTGCATACACGGATAGCCGTACCCGGGAAGCTCTCGCTCATAATCAGCGAGCCGTCAGCGAAAGGCTCATCCGCTTGGTAGCAGCTGGCAGCAGCCCTTCACCCCGTCCCTCAAACGCGATAGTCTTGGTGAAGGGAGAACGCGCCATGAAACGAATACTGCTGATCGTCGGCGTTCTGGCATTAATTGCCGTTGCGCTGGGCGTCACAGTGCGGGTCCACGCCGCCTTCCCCAAACCGACAGCTGAAATCGTGACGCTCGATGAAACCAAGCGCGCCACCCTGTTACGCCTACGCGCCGAAAAGAAGTTCCAGCCCAACGATTATCCACCGCTCGGCTATACCGGAATGGCCACGCCGGAAGACGAGGCTACAGCCAATACCGCGCTCAACGCTGTTATCGACGGCATCCTGGCGCGACCGGACGGCCCTGTATCGGCCAGGACGGTGACGAACCTGTTCGGAAAGGCGATGTCGTCTGTGTGGTTGCTGGAAACCGAAGACCGCGACCGCACGCAAGGCTACTTGCTCGAGATCTGGTACATCATGGGGTTCAAGGGCGCGACCGGGCGCTTCGCCTACGGCTCCTATTTCGGGCGGCCAAAGGGCTATGGCGAACCATTGCCGCCCGGCTGGAGCTCACCCGACCATCCGCGCCCTATTGGCGGAGCCGCTACTTGAACAGGCTCAACAGGAAGCCCTGCGACTGGTTGGCGATGGACAGCGACTGGATCGCCAGCTGCTGCTTGGTCTGCAACGCCTGCAATTTTGCGCTTTCGGTCGCCATATCCGCGTCGACCAGGTTGCCGATCGAGGCGGTCAGCGTGTCCTGAAGCTTGCCGATGAAGGTGGCGTGCGTATCGAGCGCCTTGGAGGTCGATCCCAGGCTCGACAGGGCCGAGGACACATTGTTGATCGAACTGTCGATGGTGGTGAGCAGGGCCTGGGCCGAGGTCGCCGTGGAAAACGACGCCGTGGCGCCCAGCGTCACGATCGATCCGCCCAGCGACATGTTCTGCGCGGCGACAGTCATGTGGCTGGCGCCGGACGCGTCGGCCAGGGCTGCGATCGAGGTGCGCGACCCGTCGATCAGGTTGATGCCGTTGAAGCTGGCATTCGACGCCGTCTTGGTAATCTGGTCGCGGATGGCGTTGAAGTCGGATTGCAGCGCGTTGCGCGACGTGGTGTCGAGCGACGTGTCCGACGCCGCCAGCGCCTTTTCCTTGAGTTGGGTCAGGAGGTCCGAAATCGACTCGCCGGCGCTCATCGCAACATCGACGGCAGATGCGGTACGCGACAACGAACCCTTGACGGCGTCGAGCGAACTGACCTTGGCGCGCTGGCTCTGGGCTATGGCGTAGGTGGCGCCGTCGTCCTTGGCGCTGGCGACCTTCAGACCAGTCGATATCCGGTTCTGGGTCTTCATCAGGTCCGCCGAAATGGCGTTCAGGTTTTGCAGCGCGATCATCGCGCCGATATTGGTATTGATGGAAGACGTCATTTTGACCCTCCATGATATGTTGCCGGGCGCTGTTTTGCGTCCGGTCGTGTCCATCACCGTAACGCCATTATGCCAGAGCAGCCCTAACGGTTGTTAAAGACGGGACTATTTTTCCAATTCGCCCGCGAGTTGACGCGGGCCCGGCCACCGCCGACCGGAACCACGCAGGGCAAGTGCTGGACCGCCGCCGCGCCTTCATTCACCGATTGCTTAACTCTTTTCGCCTAAAATCCCTGCCAGAAGTCGGGAGCGAACGGTGTCGATACGCGCAAGAATCCTGGTCCTGGTCGGCTGCTTTTCCATCATGGCCCTCGTCGTCACGGGGCTTGGCCTGCAAACCATAGCCGACGACCATCGCACGCTTCAGGCCTATGACCACGCCTATGACAACGCATTGCGCGCCGAACGGCTCAATCATATCGTCAGCAACGTCGTGATGGAAACACGCGGCCTCTATATCGCCCGCAGCGATGAGGAATTGCAAGGTTTCGTCAGCGGCCTCAGGCGCAATCTCGACGCGCTCGACCTGGCCCTGAAGCAATGGCAATCGAGCCTGAACCCAAGCGAATCCGATCGCCTGGCGGCAATCCAGCAGGATGCCAGGACTTTCATCGCCCTGCGCCGCCAGGTGGCGGACTTTGCCGTCGCGGGCCGGCTGGAAGACGCTCATGCCCTTTCGACTCAAAATCGGGCCGACCGCATCGCCTTCCAGAACAAGGTGGACGCGATCGTATCGAAGACCGAATCGGACCTCGACACCGCCAGGGCCGAAACCGAAAAGCGCAATCGCAACCGCGCCACGGTGTTCCTGGTCGCCTGCACCGGCAGCATCCTGGTCCTGCTGGTTGCCGCCTTGTGGCTGGTGACACAGTTTGTGACACGTCCCTTGCGTCAGCTGGCCGCGGCCATAGTACGCACCTCGAAGGGCGACTACGCCGTGCCCCTCCCCGCCGGCGACGGCAAGACCGAAATCGACGAGGTCTGGCAGGCCCTGTCCGTCCTGAAATCCCAGGCCATCGAAGCCGAACAGCTGCGCCAGGCAGAGCACGAGCGCGAGCTCAAGCTGCGCGAGATCATGCTGGACTAGCGGTTTTCACCGACCTTTGGCAAACGGATCATAGTCCCGCGACGACGTCCGTTTTACCCCCATCCGCTCGGCCTCGGACTTCGGCCGCACCGGAAAGGCAAAGGTCAGGGCCAGGGCGTCGCCCAGGTCGGGACTGGCCAAGCCACGCTTCTTGATCTCGTCCTTGGATTCGAGTTGCTTGCGGCCTTGCGCGTCATAGGCGTAGACCGGCGCCGCCAGGTCCTGCTTCAGGTCGGTACGATCGGGGATGCTGCCCCCGCCCCTCAGCCAGTCGGCCATCCCGAACCACATCTCGGCGCGCTTGTTGACGTATTGCGCGGACAGCGCCCGCCCGCCGAACGGCACCTCGATTACCGCATAACCGAGCTGGCGCAGGCGATCGATGACGCCCGCCCCGTTGCCGGCGTCGACGAAGACCGCATCAGGCCGAAAGCCGTCGATCGCCGCGGCGACCCGGGCCGCCAGCGCCATGTTATCCAGTCCGCGCAGGACTTCGGGCTCGTGGGCAATCAGTCCCTGGCGGCGAAAGATGACGCTGCGGTCGTCGCCGAAGCGCGCCGGATCGACGCCGATAATGCGCGGCGCCAATTGGACGTCGGCCGCCGGCACCACGCGCCGCGCCGCGCCCTCCACGTCCGACAGACTGACCAGTTGATCGTCGCCCGCCGCCGAGAAATCGCACAGGTATTCGCGCGCGAAACTGGCCTCCGACATGTCGCGCCTGAGGCGCTCGACCTCGTCGGCATCGATCGCCGCCGTGTCGTAGACCGTGTAACGGGCGCTGTGCCAGTCCGGCAGGCCACGCGCCCGATGGAACAGTTCCGAAAACAGGTTCACCCCCTGCGGCGTGCCGATGAACAGCGCCCAGCCCTTGCGATCGGACAGGGCCGGCTGGATGACGTCGTTCCAGATTTCCGGCCGGATCTGCGCCACCTCGTCGATGACCACGCCGTCCAGGCGCACGCCGCGCATGGCGTCGGGATTATCGGCGCCGTAGACGCGGATGACGGCGCCGTTCTTGCGGAAGGTCACCGACAGTTCGGCCTCGCTGACATCGACAAGGCCGTAGCGCCGCAGCGGCTCGATGCGCGATTTCAGCCGGGCCCAGGCGATGGCCTTTGCCTGCTTGAGATAGGGCGCGACGTAGAAGAACAGGCCGAGGTCGCGGTCGAAGCGCATGGCCTTGTCGATCAGTTCCATGATGGCCAGTTCGGTCTTGCCGGCCCGGCGGTGGAGGGCATAGACGGTGAAGCGGCGGCGCTTGCGATGACATTCGCGTTGCCAGTCGCGCGGAAAATAGCCGAGCGAAATGGTCGTCATTCTCCGGCCTCCCCCTCGGCGTCCGGCACACCGGTCACCACGGTCACCGTTCCGGTCCGTGCTTCGGCGATCCGCTTGTCTTCCCAGCCGAAATTGTTGCGAAGATTGAAGATGGTGCCCGTGACGTTGCCGTCGTAGAGCCGGTTTTCGTTGAAGGCCTCTACCCGCGTCCGCGCCATGGCGATTATGTCGGCATAGTCGCCGTCGGCGGCGTAGTCGATCAGTTGCCGACGATTGAGTCCCAGCGCCATGGCCAGACCGGTGACGGTGGGCCGGTCGCTGGGCGTGCGGCTGTCGAAATAGGCGTCGATGGCGGCGGATAAGGCGCGCGGCGTGGTGAAGGGTCTTGGTTTCTTCGGCATGCCTTTGGCATAGGGCGCGGCACATCAGTTCCGCACAGCATCTCCGGCGGGCTTGCGCCACTCCATGACGCGGAACCACAGCGGCCTGGCGATAGCAGAAAGCACACAACCTCACATTTCTAAAAACGATGCGTGACACCGGTAGCAATTGCCGTTATGTTGTATCATCCAGGCGGCGGCGGCCGCGACAGGAGGGGACATGCAAAAGGGGTATATGGGTGCCGTCATCGCGCTGGCACTGGCGTTCGCATCGACGGCACCGGCCTTCGCCCAGACTTCATCCGGCCCCAGCGTCGTGGTGCACGGCCAGAGGCCCGTGAAACACCCGCACAAATGGGTCCGCGCCGAAAGCCGGCATTTCGTGGCCTATAGCGACGCTGCCCGTCCCGATGTCGAGATGCTGCTGACCAGGATGGAGCGCTTCTGGCTGACGCTGCGCGAATTCTCGCACGCCGACCTCGACGCCCCGGCCGATACCCCGAAACAGGTCCTGTACTACCTGGCCGACGAGCAGGCTTTGGGCGAGATCGACCCAAAGACCCCGGACTATGCCATCGGGCTGTATACGACCTGCGCCGACGCGCAAGAGGGCTTCGGCGTGCACATGTACTATGCCGAACAGCCCAAGCTGGCCCTGGAAAAGCGGCCGGAAAACGAAGGCCTGAGCTATATCTACCAGGCCTATGCCCGCGACTTCTTCCGCCGCCACGCCACGGCCAACACGCCGCTGTGGTTCGTCGAAGGCTATGCGCAGTATTTCTCGACCGCGCGCTTCGACGGCAACCAGATCGTCGTCGGCATGGCGCCGAATGCGCTCGGGACACTGCTGCAGCGTCTCGGCGCCGGCTATATGTACAGCCTGAACTATGCCGATGTGCTGGTCGGCAACGACAATGACGGCACCAACCAGGCCGGTGCGGCGGGCCTGCGCAACGAGTTCGAGGCGCGGTCGTGGGTGCTGACCCACTGGATCCTGTCCAACAAGGACAATCTCGCCAAATTCCAGGCCTACCTCCAGGCGGTGAGCGATGGCAAGGACCGTATAAAGGCGTTCAAGGCGACGTTCGGCCTGACGCCCGGCCAGCTCAATCACATCCTGTGGGCCTATGTGCGCAAGCTCGAAGCCATCAAACTGGCCGTGAAGAGCCTGCCCGACCCCGATATCTCGGTCGCGCAGATGCCGGTCTCGGCCGAGCGTCTGCTGATGACCGAAGCGGCGCTCAAGGCCTGCCCTTCGGACGCCCGCGGCCAGGACCTGCTGAAGACCGCCCATGACGAAGCGGCCAGATATCCCGGCGACGCCTACGCGCAGACTGTGCTGGCGCGCGCCGAGGCCGGCTTCGGCGACGCTGTCCGGGCCAAAACCATCCTCGACTCCCTGATCGCCACATCGCCCCAGGACGCCGAGCTTTATACGCTGAAAGGCATGGCGCTACTGCGTTCCGGCGCGGCAAGGGATGCGGTCGCTGCCTTCGACAAGGCCGGCGGCCTCGATCCGAAATCGCCGGTCATCGCCTATTATTTCTCGCTGGCCGAAGCGGAAGTTGCGGGCGGCTTCGACACCGACTCCGCCAATGCCGCCATCGTCGCCTACCTGTCGGCGCCGCATGTCGACGCCTACGCCTGGCGCGCGGGCCTGGCCTATGCATGGCTCGGCCAAAACAGCGATGCGGCGGCGGCCCTGCGCGTGATGGCCGACAATCCGCGCCCCGGCGTCCTGGCCCAACCGGCAAAGGACTGGATCGCCAAACTCAATTCGGCATCGAAATCCGACCTGTCCGCCGCCGCGCTCCAGCCCCTGCCCTTGCCGCCCAAGGTCCTGGTCACGGCGCGCGAGGACTGGACCTATGCGTCGGCCGACGTGCTGAAGGCGCTCGACCAGGCCATCGCCAACGAAGAGGCCGCCTCGATCGTCGATCCCTCCGATCCCGACTTCGACAGGAACCACTGACCCTATGACCAGTGTTGCTTCTTGTGCCGATTGAGATAGGTTATCGCCCGGGGGTAAGCGTGATCCTGTTTCTCGACTATGACGGCGTCTTGCATCCGGACGAGGTGTATACTCGCAATGGAAGGCCTTATCTTGCGGTGGAAGGCAAGTTGTTCATGTGGGCTCACGTCGTTGAAGATGCCCTCGCCGATTTTCCAGACATACGTATCGTCATTTCTTCGTCCTGGGCGCGATTTCTAGGCTTCAAACGCGCGAAGAACGCACTTCCGCGCGCGCTTGCCGCCAGGGTCATCGGCGCAACCTGGCATAGTCACATGAAGTTTCCCGACGACGGGCCACCCCTTCAGTACCCGGAAACGATGTGGGATCAGATGACGCGGTATGAGCAAATAGAACGATGGGCGAAAAGAGCCGGTATAACCGACTGGATAGCCATCGACGATAACGACGAAGGCTGGCCGGAGGCGCTCCGTCACCACTTAATACATACGGTTTCCAATCTCGGGCTCGGCCACGAAAAAGCAGCCCGCGAACTTCGGAGCATCTTGGCGGGCAGAAATCGCTGACATCGACCGCAATCGCCGTCAGCGAACCATGCCAACGCCGCGGCCGTCCGCCCACGCCCGCAGGACGACCATCGCCGCGCCAGAAGCAATCAGGCTGGCCTGGCTCGCGCCTGATTTCAACTCCGCCTTATCCTTGCCCGCATCAGCCGGCGGTCTTCCAGCGAATAGTACAGCCAGATGTCTGCGCCATCGACGACGACCGAGGCGGCAAAGGCAATGTCCGTGGCCGTACGGTCCTCTACCGGCGGCGGCACCAGCAAGGGCTGGATGCAGCGGTCGACGACCGTCCGGCATTGCCGGTCGAAGGCGATCCAGCCGATGCGCCAGCGGGCGTCGCGGGTGGCGCCGTTATAGAACATGACGGGCTCGTCCGGCCGGTCCATCAGCATCGGCCCGGGCGACAGATGCCAGTTGTCCCAGCCGTCCTTGCGCGGCATGAACGGCGTCGGCTGCTCGTCCCAGGGACCATCTATATCGTCACCGATCGCCAGGCCGATGCGCGAGGCGTCCTCGGCGGCGTATTCGTAAAACAGGCGCCAGTGGCCGTCGACCGTCCTGCCGATCGTCGCCTCCTTGGTATTGCCCATCGACTTGGTCGAAGCCAGGGCCACGCCGGTCTTCTCCAGCTTGTCGAGCGAAGGTCCCACGGCATAGAACATCTCGCCGTGCGACATGTCGGACGTCACCCCCGTATAGTAGACGACGTAGGAACCGTCGTTGCGGCACAGCACGGTCGGGTCCTCGACCCCGCCGATATCCTGCTCGTCCGGGCCGCCGACGATCGAGGGACGGTCCAACATATCGAAATTGACCCCGTCGCGGCTCCACCCGGCCCAGATCTGGCCGGTGTCGGTGAGCCTGGTGCCCAGGGCCGGCACGGCCCGCACCATGATACCGAAGCGGCCGTCCTTGCCCCGCCAGACATAGGGGCTCATCAGGTCGCGCCGCGTCACGGCATCGGAGCCGCTGAGCTTGATTTCCTGCAATTCCTCGACATTGAAATCCAGGATGCCGCGGCCCGGATTCACCGTCTCCTTACGGTCTCCGGTGACCGGATCGGGCTTGTCCATGGTATCGCTCATGCGCCCACCCCCTGCAGCAGCGACAACCCTCCGTCCATGACGATGCAGGCTCCGGTGACATAGGCGGCCTCCTCCGAGGCCAGCCAGCGCGCCAGATAGGCCACCTCTTCCGGCTTGCCCGCCCGCTTCATCGGGATGTTGACCTCCAGCGACTTGCGGTAGGCCGCGTCTTCGAGCGCGCGTTCGTTCATCGGCGTCAGGATCATGCCGGGCTCGACGGCGTTGACGCGGACATTGTTCGGCGCCTCCTCGATGGCCAGGGTGCGCACCAGATTGGTCAATCCGCCCTTGGCCGCGCAGTAGTCGGCGCCGCCGGCGCGGACGGCTTCCGCGTGGATCGACGAAATATGGATGATGGCGCCCGGACGGTCGGCCGCCCATCCCTTCAGGAAGCGCCGCGAGGTCAGGAAAGCGCCCGTAAGGTCGGTCGCCAGCATCCGCGTCCACACCGGCGTCGGCATGTCGCGGACCGGAATGCCCGACATATTGATGCCGGCGGAATTGACCAGGACGCTGACGGGTCCACATGCCTTTTCCACCTCGGCGAACGCCGCGTCGACCGACCTGTCGTCATCGACCGAGCACTGGACGGTCATGGCCGTGCCGCCCGCCTGGCGCACGGCCTCCGCCGACGCTTCGGCAGCCTGGGCATCCGAATGATACAGGATGGCAACATGATCGCCGGCCTCGCCGAAGATTTTGGCGCAGGCCGCGCCGATGCCGGATTCCGCGCCTGTAATGACGACGTTTCGCCGGGAAGTATTCATCGCTTTCGCTCTTGCAGGGGTTACGGCGTAACCTTAGCGAAGGCGACGTATGGGTCCCCATACACAAGGGTGCTGGAAATGTGAAAAAACGATATTGCCTTCCACTTCGCCTGGCGGTTGATACCATATCGATTAGTGGTGCTGGTTCAGGTTACCGGCGAGCGATCATCGCCACAGGATGTACGCCACGGCTCGATCAGCCGGCCGTGCTCTCGGCCTGTCGGGGCCCGGTTCCAGGGTAGCCCGTCACCGGATGAAGCCGGGCAAGGGCTTGTCGAGGAACATCAGTGTCAGCGACATGGTATCCATCAGGCCGTGCGCCAGGATCGGCGCCCACAGGTTCCGGCCCGAGGCGAAATAGGCTCCGGCCAGCACAAGTCCGATCCAGGCGGTGATGACGATCCCTGTCGGTCCCTGGATGGCGTGCAGGGCGCCGAATGCGGCCGCCTGCCCGATTACCGCAACGACGATGCCCACGGGGCCACGCCCGAACACCACCTGCAGCCGGTCAAGAATGAAACCCCGCGACAGCAGTTCCTCTCCGAAGGCGGCGCTGCCCCACACCACCAGCCCGACCCAGACGAAGTAGGCGGTAAGGTTTCCCCTGATCGAATCGCGAATATAAGCGATGTCGAGCGGCGCCCAGCCGGTCGTCCGCCTGATCGCCTCGCCGATCAGGATGGCGCCCAGTTCGCTGATCACGATGGCCGCAACCGCCCAGAGGACGCACCGGACGACGCTCTTCGGCGGCGCGAAGCCGATAGCGCCATAGGATGTCTTCGATACGGCCAGCATGACCGCGCCAGCCAGCACCCCGCCCCACAGGGCCAGGGCCAGGATCGGCGTCTTCAAGGCCTGCGGCAGATGCGGCGTGATGAAACTTCCGATCAGCGCCGAGGTGATGAACAGGGCGGCGATGGCCGCGATGATCTGGGCGGCCGCACCAAGGCGCGCGCCCGCATTTCCCATGCCAGAGGCCATGAGATGTCCTTTCCGGATTGTGTTGAAATCAGACGCTACAACTCGCGCGCCGCGACTTTCCGCAGCTCCGCCACTCGGTACACCTTAAGCACGAAGACCAGTGAACCGGCATAGGCCAGGACGATGGTCAGCCCGCAGACGATCAGCGGCAGGGTGACATGCCCCGGCTGGTGGCCCGCCCACGCGACAAGGCCGGCCACAAGCAACCCCGCCCCCAGTACGATGACCGCGCCCCACAGCGAAACGATCGCGGTGCGGTGCCTGCCCTTGGCAATCGCCGGCGCGAACAGCGCCGTCAGTCCCAGCACGGCCAGCCCGGAAAATCCGTAGGCCGCTTCCGGTGAAAACCACGCTTCAACCATAACCCCGCTCCTTCCCTTCGGTCTCGACCCCGACCTGCCTCCTGTGCAGATCCAGCAATTCCCGCGCGAGCCGGGGCTCTATCTCCCCGCCGGCGACAAGATCCTTCAGGCGCGCATGGAAGGGATCGATACGCTCGGCCTCGGCCAGACGCAGCCGCTCGATCAACTGATCGAGCCGCCCGCGGATGGTCGGGTACGAAACCCCATATTCCGCAGCCATCGCCTTCAGCGATCCCGACGACAGCAGGAAGCTGCGAATGAAGTTCAGATCCTCGACCGCGAGGTTCCTGACCCAGTCCGGCAGCCTTTTGTCGTCCATGCTATCCACTTTAATTTTGTTGAAGTTACTTTAACAAAATTAAAGCCGATTGCAAGAGATTAAACTTCAGGTCATCCCTTCCATCGTGAAACGGCCGTCCGCCGCCGGTCTACGGCCTGTGAGCGGCAGGGCTTCGGACGCACCCATGGCCTTACCGTCGCGGCCGAAAATCGGCATGAGGCCGACGCGCTCACGCTTTCATGGGCGTCCCACCCAACCACAGACTGATACCAACGGCGATTGGCTTTGACTCGATCGCCGTTGGCAAGGGCGACCGCCCGCCGCCGCCAATGCGGCGAGCCATGCGGCGTTTGAGCTGAAAAAAAACGAATACCGACGGTCATTCTTTATGGCCGTTGGTATGAATCCCGTAAAATCCATTCCCGAATGCCTACCTGATCGTTTCTTTTCGCCAGGCGTCTGGAAACTTATGGGAAATTTGCGCCCACAGGCTCAGACTCCCACGGGGCCGTTTGAAGCCGGCAGAAGCACGGCCGGCAGCGTCGCGTCATCGTCAAATTCAGGTCCGCATCCGCCGGGGCGCATGCCCTCACGCCAGGAGACACATCATGGCCGCCAAGCTCAGCAATCTCAAAGTCGCCATTCTCGCCACCGATGGATTCGAGGAATCGGAACTGCGCAAGCCCCGCGAGGCCCTCGACAAAGCCGGCGCGAAGACCATTGTCGTCTCGCAGCGAAGCGGAGATATTCGCGGCTGGTCGATGCGCGACTGGGGCGACCCGGTCCGCGCCGATGCGACGCTGGATCAGGCCGACCCGGCCGATTTCGATGCCCTGATGCTGCCGGGCGGCGTGATCAATCCCGACCGTCTGCGCATCGACCCCCGCGCCGTCGCCTTCGTGAAGGCCTTCGTCGATGCCAACAAGCCGATCGCCGCCATCTGCCACGGGCCCTGGACCCTGATCAACGCCGGCGGCGTCAAGGGCAAGCGCATGACGTCGTGGGCGTCGCTGGAAGCCGACCTGACCAATGCCGGCGCCCATTGGGTCGATGAACCGTGCGTGACCGACGGCACCCTGGTCACCAGCCGCCGGCCGGACGATCTCCCGGCCTTCAACGAAGCGATGATCGCCCTCTTCGCGCAGCGCGTCAGAATGCCGATGTAGGCGTCTTCCGCGCTCCGTCCGCGCGCGGCGCGGGGCGGTTTGCCTGCAACATCTCGACCGCCGTATCCGCCTCGGCTTCAAGCGCCGCGGGCTGATAGACCATCCCCATATGCCCGACGCCCTTCAGGACGGTTACCGGGATGGCGGGATTGACCGCGGCAAAGGCGCCGGGATACGCCTCGGCGTGGAACAGTTCGTCGTCGGCGCCGATCAGCACGCGCGTCGGGGCGCGGATGGCCGCTATCGCAGGCTGCCACTTGCGCGGCAGGTTGGCCGATGCCAGAAGTGCGTGGCTATAGGTGCGCGGACGCATGTTGCGATCGCCGTCCGGAACCGCCATGGCCAGCACGGTCATATGGTCGAATACCGTGATGCCGATAGTGTCGAGGATGGTCAGCACGACGATCCGGGGTACGCTGACGCTGGTCCAGCCCCCCTCGTTCGGCCGGTCCATGGCCGTCCCCGGCGCGATAAAGGGCGACAAGGCCAGATAGGCGTCGTAATTCTTCGCATAGCGGGCCATGCCAGCCGTCCGCAGAATTGTCGATCCGCCCATGGAATGTCCCAGAAGCAGCCGCCTTTCGCCGGGATGCTCACGCGCCGCCAGCTTCGCGAAGTCCTCCAGATCGTCCTCATACTGGCCGCGATAGACGATGTCGCCCAGCCTTCCGCCCGGTCCACGGCTTAGGCCATGGCCGCGCAGATCGATCGAGTAGACGGTAATTCCGCGCGCCGACAGCGCCGAGGCTACGCCATGCATGGCCACCGTTGTGCCGGACGAACCGTGTACCACCACGGCCACGCCGCCGCCGGGCGTTCCGGGATAGTAGCGATAGGACAGGGCGTTGCCGTCGCGCGCCGTCATGAAGCGTGCGGCAGGCTCTGCCATCGCGAAGGCCTTCAGCGGATCGCCGGCCTTCTGGATGGCGGCGATGGGCGCCGGCACCTTTGGCGCAGTGAAGACCAGGATGCCGCCGGCGACGGCAGCCATGACCACCGGCGCGATGATCAGGCTGCGAAGAATGTGTTTGGCGATAGGTTGCAAGCGCATGGAAAATCCCTTGTTGGCGCGGTTGACCCCGCTTGCCTAGGCCGCCGCCGGCATTTAAGTCTCACGCGTTTTCGCCGTTGGTCGCCATCTTTCGCGACTGGCAGACCCTGGGGGCCTGATGACGCTCTTCACCTTCCGTTCGGCGCCGGTCCTGCCCTGGCGCGCCCTGGTCGGCCTGCCCCTGATCGGTCTGGTGCTGGGCCTGATCGGGCCCTTCGGCAGCTATTCCGGCATGAACCCGGCCGAACGCATCGGCCATTTCATGCTGTGCGCGACGCTGATCGGCGCGGCCTCGCTGATCATTTCCTATGCCGTGGCGCGGCGGTTCTTCCAGGGGTACTGGCCCTTGTGGGCGGCGCTGCTGGTCGATATCGTCCTGACCCTGCCAGGCGCGGCCGTCGTCTATCTCAGCCTGCACCTGATCGTTCCGAACGTCGCCGCGCATCTGGTGCCCGCCCAGTTGCTGTGGCAGAACCTGCTGCTGGCGCTCGTTTTCCGGGCCGTCAGCCTGCTGGTCTCGTGGGTGCGCATCCGCGACGGCGGCCAGGTCGAAACTTCTGCCCCGCCCGTCGAAGCTGTTTCCGGTCTTCGCGCCAAACTGCCGCGAACCTTGCGCGCCGAACCCATTCTGGCCCTGTCGTCCGAAGACCACTACCTGCGTGTCCATACGCCCAAAGGCGAGGCCCTGATCCATATGACGCTGGCCGAAGCGGTGGCCGGCCTGCCGCACGGCTTTCGGATTCACCGCTCCCACTGGGTGGCGGGTTCGGCGATCCGGTCCGCCGACGCCAGCAGGGTCGAGCTGGTGACCGGCCTGAGCCTGCCGCTTAGCCGCCATCGCCGCAAAGCCTTCGACCAGTGGCTGGGCGCGACGGGAGGCTGAGGCCTTGCGCCGCCCTTATGTCGGGCCGCCCCGATCACAATCGCCGTGAAACGCCCGCGTCTGCTTCAATCGGCGTCCAGACCCACGGGAGACACCGATGAACACCGCGCCATCGCAAGACACGCACAGCTTCGCCCTCGACCGCAAGGACCTCAAGGCCGTCCTCGTCCTGGCCCTGCTCGGCGCCTTCATGAGCATCATCTTCGCCATGGCCGGCGCCCTGATGTCGCTGGCCTATCTGGTGCTGTTCGGCATCGCCGCCGCCGGGTTGGGCGTGATCGCCTTCAACTGCCTGCGCGGGCTCAGGACGGCCTGACCCGGGCCGGATTGCCGACGGCCGTGGCGCCCGCGGGCACATCCTTCGTCACCACGCTGCCGGCGCCGACAACGGCGCCCTCGCCGATCGTCACGCCCGGCAGGATGATCGCCCCCGCTCCGATCCACGCCCCCTCGTGAATGGTTACCGGCCGCCCGGGCTCCAGCCACCGCCGGCGCTCCAGCACGTCACGCGGATGGTCCGCGGTGATGATCTGCACACCCGGACCGAACAGGACATGATCGCCGATGTCGACCCGGGCGACATCGAGAATGGTGCAGTTGAAGTTGAAGAAGACGTCGTGCCCCAGCCGGATATTGTAGCCGAAGTCGCAGAAGAACGGCGGACGGATGCGCGTGGTGTGCCCGACCGCGGCGAACAGATCTTTCAGCATGGCAAACTGGTCGTCATGGGCCATGGCCGGCTGGCCGTTGTACCGCGCCATCCAATAGGCAACGCGCTGCTGGTCCGCCGCCAGTTCCGGGCAGGCCGCGATATAGCGCTCGCCCGCCAGCATCTTGTCCTTTTCGGTGCGCAATACCGGACGGTGGCAATCCCCGCGCGGCATGAGTCATGCCCTCCCGGTCAGGGGCCGCAGAGCGCGGCGAACCGGCTCGTCGTAGATCTTCAGCGCCAGCCAGGCGAAAACCGTGACGATGACGAAGGCCGCCGTACCCGCCATGCAGGCCGTCGTCAGAGGCGGTTTGCGGAAGGTCACGAAATTCATGTAGATGAACAGGAAGGGAAAATGCAGGATATAGAGCGGATACGAAATCCGGCCGGCGAACTTGCACAGCGCCATTTCCAGCCTGCCGATCTGCGAATGCGCGCCGCACAGGATGACGATCGGGAAGATGATGATGGCGGCGAACGCTTCATAAAGACCGTTGCCGTGCGCGATCTCCTTCGGCACCAGCGGCACGGCGAAAACAGCGGTCAGGATGACGGTCAGCACGATCCAGCCCGGACGCACCTTCGGAAAGCGATCCCGCACGCGGTACAGCCACAGGCCCATGGTGAAGGAGAATCCCATCCGCGTCGGCGCCCCCCAGATGCTGTCCCAGGCTGAGCCCTGATCCATGCTGTTGGAATGCCAGACCATGTTGACCAGGAAACCGGCCGCGACCAGCACCACCAGCCCCAGAAGCCAGGTGTTGAGCCGGCGCAGGATCAGTGCATAAAAGATATTGCCGATATATTCCTGCATCAGGCTCCAGGCCGGGCTGTTCAGGCTGTGGCTGTCGGTCCAGCGGTTGGGCAAGGGCGCATGGGGCAGCACGAGGCAGGCCATGGCGAAGTCGAACAGCACCGTCGCCAGCGGAATGGCTTTCTGGTTCGTGGCGAAGGGATCGAGCGTAAAGCTCAGCAGGCCGAGCACCGCCCCCAGCAGGACCAGCGGATGCAGCCGCACCAGCCGGATGGTGAAGAACTGCATCGTCGACATGGTCTTCCGCCGGTCGTCATAGGCATAGGCAACGACAAAACCCGACAGACCGAAGAAGAAGTCGACCGCCAGCGCCGCGTGATGCAGCAACTGGCCGGTATCGGCCCAGCTGACGGTCATGCCCATGATGTGGAACAGCACGACCATGACCGCGGCGCTGCCGCGCAGGCCGTCAAGGACTTCGTAGTGGGATTTTCCGGCGGCGGTGGTGTCGGCGGCAATGGCGGAATCGGACATGGGGTCTCGCATCGGGATTATGGTCCGAATGATCGCGCGAATGACTGCGCTGTCAATTTTACGGCCGTTTCGTGAAACCGCTTTCATGGTAATCGGTTTCTTGTGCGCATGCGAGATACCTTGCCTGCCCGCCGACAGAGCAATCCGGCCCGCCCAAATTGTGTCATAATCACAACAGTCAACCATCTTTTTATAGATTGCATTGCGCGTTATGGTGACCGGTGACGGCCGACCTGTTCAATAAGCGGCCGCGGGGACAGTTCATGAGCGTGCGGAAAACCATCTACGACGTCGCGGTACTGGCGGGCGTCAGCGAGGCGACCGTATCGCGCGTGCTGAACAACAATCCGCGCGTCTCGGCCGAGAACCGTGAGCGCGTGCTGACCGCCGCCAGGGCCCTGCGCTTCAAGCCCAATGCCCAGGCGCGCCTGCTGGCCGGCGGACGCCCGCATACGGTCATGCTGGTTCATCCGACCTCCAGCAAGCCGCCGACCTGGTATTTCCAGCTCCTCGAATCCGGGGCGCTGCGCGCCTGCGGCCAGCACGGCCTGCGCCTGCAGAACCATTTCGTCTTTCCGGACTCGGTCCGCCGCGACGCCGCCATCCTGCACCCCGTCGACAACGGCGAATGCGACGGCGTCGTCCTGGCGGCGCCGTTTTCCGACGATCCGCTGATCATCCGCGCCCTGCAACTGCGCCACATTCCGCTGATCCTGCTGGCCTCGGGCCACGCCACGCGCGGCCTGGCGGCCGGCGTCGGCATGGACGACGAAGCCGCCGGTTACGAAATGGCCAGCTACCTGCTGAAACTCGGCCACCGCCGCTTCGCCTTCGTGCTCGGCCTCAAGGACCACCTGTCGGCGGCGGAACGGTTCGACGGCGCCCGGCGCGCCCTGTCCGAGGCCGGACTCGATGCCTCGGCCATGCCAGGGCTGGAAGGCGGCCTGAACTTCGACTACGGCTTCGATGCCTTTCACCGCATCATGGCGTCCGGCTACAGACCCACGGCGGTCATCTGCGCCAACGACGAATCCGCCGCCGGCGCCATCCATGCCGCACACCAGCACGGCCTCTGCCTGCCCCGGGACATGACGATCACAGGCTTCGACGACGCACCATTTGCCCGGCTCCTGTCGCCGCCCCTGACCACCATCTCCCAGGCCATCGACACCATGGCCGCACGCGCCGTCGACATCCTGGTCGACGTCATCAAGACGGTCGACCGCCCCTATGAAACGGTCAAGCCGCGCCTGGTGGTTCGCGCCTCCGCGGCCCCGCCCCGCGATTAGTTTCTTGTCCTTCCGCACTGGAAGGAATCGCCGCGGGTGGCCATATAGGCGCGACAGCGACAGGAGCCTGCGATGGTTACAGCGATCCGCGTTCATGCCCTGGGCGGGCCCGAAGTGCTCGTTCCCGAGGAGGTCGAGATCGACCCGCCGGGCCCGGGCGAGGTCCTGGTCCGCCACACCGCCATCGGCGTCAACTTCATCGACACCTATTTCCGCACCGGGCTTTACAAGACGCCCCTGCCGCTCACGCCCGGCAACGAGGCTGCCGGCGTCGTCGAGGCCGTGGGCGACGGCGTCACGGACATCACGATCGGCCAGCGCGTCGTCTACATGCACGGCCCGGGCGCCTATGTGCAGAAGCGGCTGGTGCCCGCCGAAAAGCTGATCCCCATCCCTGAAGGCATCCCCGACGAAGTCGCGGCCGCGGTGCTCCTCAAGGGCCTGACGGCGCAGTACCTCCTGCGCCGGACGTTCAAGGTCGAGGCCGGCCACACCCTGCTGGTCCATGCGGCCGCCGGTGGCGTCGGCCTTATCCTGGGCCAATGGGCCAAGCACCTGCACGCCACGGTCATCGGAACGGCGGGCTCCCCGGAAAAAGTCGAGTTGGCGCTGAAGAACGGCTACGACCACGTCATCGACTATCGTCAGGAGGATTTCGTCGCGCGCGTGCTCGACCTGACGCACGGCCGCAAGGTCGATGTCGTCTACGATTCGGTGGGCAAGGATACCTTCCCCGCTTCGCTCGACGTCATCAAGCCGCTGGGCCTGTTCGTGACCTTCGGCCAGTCGTCCGGCCCGATCCCGCCGGTCGATCTTGGCATTCTCAACGCCAAAGGATCGCTCTTCGTCACCCGGCCGTCGCTGTTCGCCTACATGAGTTCGCGCGATGTCCTGCTGGCGGCGGCCAACGAACTGTTCGACCTGATCGGGCGCGGCGTCATCACCGTCGCCGTCAACCAGCGCTTTCCGCTCACGGAGGCCCGGGCCGCGCATGAGGCGCTGGAAAGCCGCGCCACCACTGGGACGACGGTGCTGATCCCATGACGGCGGCCTTTATCCTGGCCGGAGGACGCGCCACCCGCATGGGCGGCATGAAGGCGCTGGCGCCGTGGAACGGCGCAAGTCTGATCGAAGCCGTCATCGGGCGCATCGCCCCCCAGGTAACGGCCCTGGCGCTCAACGCCCGGCCGGACCAGGCCGAGGCGCTGAGCCTGTTCCGCCTCCCCGTCCTCGTCGACGATCTGCCCCTGGCCGACCTTGGTCCCCTGTCCGGCGTACGCACGGCGCTGCTATGGGCCAGTGGCCTCGGCGAAGATCATGTGATTACCGCACCGTGCGACATGCCGAGCTTGCCTGCCGACATGGTCGCGCGCCTGATGGCCGTGGAGGCGGCCGATATCGTTTACTTTGCCGGCGTGCGCGACCATCCCCTGTGCGCACGCTGGAATATCGGCATGCTGCCGGTGCTCGATGCGGCACTCGCGGCTGCCAAAGCCGATGGCGGCCTGACCGTCATGCGTTTTGTCGAGCGCCACGGCGCCATCAGGCTGCCGACGGGCGACGACGCGGCCTTCGCCAACATCAACGCGCTATAAGCGCCTCCAGCGCCGGTATATGGTCGGCCTCCTGCGCCGGCTTGTCCCAGCGGATGCGGTTGATGCGCGGAAAGCGCAGGGCATAGCCCGACTTGTGCCGCGTCGAGCGATGAACGGCGTCGAAGGCGACTTCGAAGACCAGTTCCTTCTTCACCTCGCGCACCGGCCCGAAGGTCTGGATCGTGTTGTGGCGCACCCATTTGTCGAGTTCGACCAGCTCGGCGTCGGTAAAGCCGAAATAGGCCTTGCCGATCGGCAGGATCTGGTTGCCGCTCCATAGTCCGAAGGTGAAGTCGGAATAGAAGCTTGAGCGCTTGCCCGATCCGCGCTGGGCGTACATCAGGACAGCATCGACCAGTTTCGGGTTGATCTTCCACTTGTACCACGGCCCCGTCGGGCGTCCGGCGACGTAGGAACTGTCGCGACGTTTCAGCATGACGCCTTCGATGACCGGCGTGTTGACGACGCTGGCGCGCATATCCGCCAGCGCCTCGAAACTGTCGAAGGCCAGTTCGGGAGACAGCTTCATCGCGTCCGGTTTGTGGTGTGTCAGCGCGGCCTCAAGCAATGCGCGCCGCGCCGCATGGGGTTGCGGCCGGACGTCTTCGCCTTCCAGCGCCAGAACGTCGTAGACGATGATGCCTGCCGGGTAATCGGCGATCAGCTTCGATGACGGCGCCTTGCGGCCGAGGCGCTGCTGCAGGTCGTTGAACGTCCCGTTCTTGTCACCGCGCATGACGATCAGCTCGCCGTCGAGCACGGCATGGAAGTTGAGATGCGCCAGGACGTCGGGAAAGGTGTGGCTGATATCGTCGCCCGTGCGCGTGAACAGCGCCCGGCCGAGCGGACTGTTGACGACCTGGACGCGGATCCCGTCATACTTCCATTCGGCGGCGTAGGCCTCCGGCGTAATCAGGCCGAAGTCCTTTTCGTCGAGCGGATGGGCCAGCATAACAGGTGTAAAGGTCAGCGCCTCGTGCACGGCCGGACGCTCGCTCCGCCCCTCAAGCCACAAAAACAATTGTTCATACGGCAGATCTACGCCGTGCCACAACGTCTCGATGTCGTCGATCGGCTTGTCGCCGAATTTCGCGAGGACTTGTTTTAACAGTCGTGCGGACACGCCAATACGCAGCGACTGCATGCCGATCTTGAGGAAGGCCCAGCGTTCGGGCGAGGTCATGCGGTCGAGCATGCCGGTGACGTACGCCGGCAAATCGGCTTTCGAGGTATGGCGCAGCGCATGGACGACGTCGGATAGCGACGGCAGATCTTCTGCTTCCGGTTCGCTATTTCCCGGCCACAGGTGGGCGACGGTTTCCGACAGCTCGCCGACATAGTCATAGCTCATCGACAGCAGGACCGGATCGACCCGTGCCCGGATCAGCTCCAGCACCATCGACCGCTTGAAATTGGGCAGCGACAGGTCGCCGGCAATGACGGCTACGGCATAGCCACGGTCGGGATCGGGCGTCGCCTTAAAATAGTCGAGCAGCAGCCGCTCCTTGGCGAGCGTCGACGGCTCGTAATAAAGCCGCTCCAGAAGTCGCGAAAAGGCCCTCATTCGCTGTCGTCCTCATAGCCCAGAAGGTGCAGCGCCTGCGCCTTGAGACCGACTTTCGTGGCGTAGTGGACGAGCGCATCGTCGCGGCCATGCGTCACCCACACTTCGGGCGCGCCGACATCCATGAGCGTCGCCGTCAGCTCGTCCCAATCGGCATGGTCCGACACCACCAGCGGCAGTTCGACGCCCTTCTGCTTGGCGCGCGCCCTGATGCGCATCCAGCCCGAGGCGGCCGCCGTCAGCACGTCGGGCAGCTTGCGCGACCAGCGGTCCTGCAGGGCCGACGGCGGACAGAGCACGATCTTTCCGGCGAGCGTTTTGGCGTTTTCCGCTGTCACGACCTCCCAGGCACCCAGATCAAGTCCGCAGTCCTGATAGAGCTCGCAAAGCCTCACCATGGCGCCGTGGAGATAGACGGTGTCCTCGTATCCGGCCGCGCGCAACGCCATCATCAACCGTTGACATTTGCCGAGCGCATAGACGCCGATCAGATGACAACGGTCGGGAAACTGCCTGAGCGACGCCAGAAGCCTGGCGATCTCGCTGTCGAGCGGCGGATGACGAAAGACGGGTAGCGCGAAGGTCGCCTCGGTGACGAAGACATCGCACGGCACCGGTTCGAAAGGCACGCAGGTGGGGTCGGGGCGGCGCTTATAATCGCCGGAAAAGACGATGCTGAAACCACCGTATTCCAGCCGCGCCTGGGCCGAACCCAGGATGTGGCCGGCAGGATGAAGGCTCAATTTTACACCCTTGATTTCGACCGTTTCGCCGTAAGCCAGCGGACATTCGGTACGGGCATGGTCGTCGCCGTAACGGGCGCGCATGATGGCCAGGGTCTCGGGCGTCGCGAATACGCGGCCGTGACCCGAACGCGCATGGTCGGCGTGGCCGTGGGTGACGATGGCGTCGGCCACCGGCTGCACCGGGTCGATATAGACCGCCCCCGGCCGGCACAGCACGCCCCGGCGCGTGATCTCTATCCAGTCCTTAGGATGCATTCTGCGCCTGAACCGTTCCCGCCGCCGCGGCGTATGCGGCAATTGCGTCCTTATCCTTCGTCCCCATATGATCGCTACATGGTCGATATTCCATACGTCTTTCAACACTGGTTCGATCAGCAGGGCTGGACGATTCTGCCGCATCAGAGGCAGATGGTCGCCCGCTACCAGGCGAGGCGATCGACGCTTCTGACCGCGCCGACCGGAACCGGCAAGACCCTGGCAGGCTTCCTGGGCTCGCTGATCGACATTACCGCCATCAAGCCGCGGGGCCTGCACACCCTCTACATATCGCCGCTCAAGGCGTTAAATTACGATATCAAACGCAATGTCGTGGCCGTGGTCGAAGCGCTCGACCTGCCCGTCACCATCGAGAGCCGTACCGGAGACACCTCCACCTATCGCCGCCAGCGCCAGCGCGCCAAACCACCCAACATCCTGTTGACGACACCGGAATCGCTGATGCTGCTCCTGTCCTATCCGGATGCGCCGCAAATGTTTTCCGGTCTCCAGGCCGTCGTCATCGACGAGATCCATAGCGTCGCAGCCTCTAAGCGCGGTGACCTGATAGCGGTCGCCCTGGCGCAGATCGCGGCCATTTCCCCCGCGGTGCGCCGTATCGGCTTGTCGGCGACAGTCGCTGATCCGCAGGCCTTTTGCGACTGGCTGGGGCCGGTGGGACAGCCGGTCGATCACCTCGACAGCCCGGCCGGCAAGCCGCCGCAGGTAACGATCCTCAAGACAAAAAATCCGATCCCCTATGGCGGCTTCATGGCGGGTTACGCCGTGCCGGAGATCATGGCCGAAATCGCCAGGGCAAAAACGACCATCGTTTTCGTCAATACGCGCGCCCAGGCCGAGCTGCTGTTTCGGTTCCTGTGGGACGCCAACGAGGACGCGCTGCCGATCGCCATCTTCCACGCCTCGCTGACGCGCGAAATGCGGCTGAAGACCATCACCATGATGGCCGAAGGCAAGCTGCGCGCCCTGGTCGCGACCTCGGCGCTGGAACTGGGCATCGACTGGGGCGATGTCGACGTCGTCATCCAGGTCGGCGCGCCCAAGGGCGTCAGCCGGCTGTTGCAGCGCATCGGCCGGTCGAACCACCGCGTCGACGTACCGTCGAAGGCGTTTCTGGTTCCGGCCAACCGCTTCGAGGTGCTGGAATGCGAGGCGGCGATCACTGCGATCAAGGCGCGCCAACTCGATGGCGACGTGCCTCTCCCCGGCAGCCAGGATGTCGCCATCCAGTTCATCCTGAACGCCGCATGCTCGCAACCGGTCACGCCGGAGGGGTTATACGATATCGCCCGTCAGGCGTGGTCTTACCGCCACCTCGCCCTTTCGGAGTTCGAACAACTGTTTCGGTTCGTCATCGATGGCGGCTACGTGCTGCGTAACTACGATCGTTGGCACCGGCTGGTGCAGCGCGAAGACGGAACTTGGGCGCCGGCCAATGCCGCCGTGGTCCAGCGCCACCGCCAGAATATCGGCGTCATCATCGAGGCGGGCAAGCTCAAGGTCCGGCGCCTGCACGGCCGCGGCGGGCGCATCCTGGGTGAGATCGAGGAGCAGTTCGGCCAATCGCTCAGGCCCGGCGACACCTTCTATTTCGGCGGCGAGGTTCTGGCCTTCGAACGCATCCACGACATGACGCTGGACGCGCGCCCGTCGCCGGCAAAAGATCCGATGATTCCCTCCTACATGGGCGGGCAGATGCCGCTTTCGACCTATCTGGCCGACGGCGTGCGCCGTCTGCTGCAGGACGACAAGAACATCGAAAAGCTGCCGGCGATCGTGCGCGCGTGGCTGAAATTGCAAGCGCGCTTTTCCAGCCTGCCCGACACACGACGCTTGCTCGTCGAATCCTTCCCGCGCGGCAAGCTGCATTCCGTCGTCCTCTATACCTTCGAGGGCCGCCGCGCCAACCAGACGCTGGGCATGCTGGTCAGCCGCCGCATGGAGCGCCTGGGCTGCCATCCCTTGAGCTTCACCGTCACCGACTACGGCCTGGCGATCGCCAGCGTCGAGCCGGTGACCGAGGACCTGGTGGCCGAGCTTCTGACCGCCGACATCCTGGCCGACGAACTCGAGGAATGGCTGGCGGAATCGCCGATGCTGAAACGCTCCTTCCGCCGCGTGGCCACTATCGCCGGCTTGGTCGAGCAGAACCATAACCGGGCAAAAAAGACGCTGAAGCAGGTGACGTTTTCGACCGACCTGATCTACGACGTGCTGCGTAAATACGAGCCCGGGCATGTCCTCTTGCAGCTGGCGCGCACCGATGCCGAACGCGAGTTGCTCGATCTGGAGCGGCTCAAGGACATGATTCTCAATTTCCGGAACCATATCCGCTTCCGCGCCCTGCCCCGCCCGTCGCCCTTGTCCCTGCCCGTCATCCTCGACGTGCGCACCGAACGTCTGCCGGGCGCCGGCCTTGAACGTCTGCTGGCCGAACAGGGCATGGAGGAAGCGGCCGAGGCCATGATCCACGAGGTCGAAAATGCCCTCGTCGATTGAGATCGAATTCGCCGGCCACGACATGGTGCTCGACGCCGGCCTGGCGCTCTACTGGCCGGCCGAAGAGGTCCTGGTCGTCTCGGACCTTCATCTCGAAAAGTCGACCTATCTCGCGCAATTCGGCTCGGCGGTGGCGCCCTACGACACGCTCGATACGCTGGCGCGGTTGGACCGCTTGCGCGATCGCTACCGGCCGAAATCGCTGATCCTTTTGGGCGACAGCTTCCATGACCGCGCCGCGTGGGACCGGCTGGAACCGGCAGCCCGCGACAGCGTCCTGGCCATCTGCGCGTCCGTCGAAACCTGTCACCTGGTCGAGGGCAATCACGATCTCGGCATGGCCGGGACGTCGGGCCTCAACTTCTGCGAAGAGGTCGCGCTGGGCGGTGTCGTCTTCCGGCACGAGCCCGACACCAGCGGCCGGCCGCAGGTCATCGGCCACTTCCACCCGGCGGTCTCGACCGAACTGCGCGGCCATCGCCTGCGCGGCAAATGCTTCGCCATGAACGGCCGCATGCTGGTCATGCCGGCCTTCGGCAGTTTCACCGGGGGACTGTCGCTCAACGATTCCGTTTTTTCGGAATTGGCCGAAAGCGATCCCTTCCGGCCCTATCTCGTCTATCGCAATACGGTCGCGGCCGTCAGGTCAGCTTGAACAGCCCGGCGCCGTGCGGCGGCAGGTCGGCCTTTACCCACCCGGTGGCGGAGCCGATATCGGCGCGCGCCCACAGGTCACGAACCTTGACCGACTTCAGGCCGAGCGCCTCAAGCGGGAAGGACACGGTCTTCGGCTTATCGCTGGTATTGAACAGCGCCAGATAATGGCCGGCGCCGGTTTCCGGCCGCGCCGTCCAGATGCGCGTATCGTCGGCATAGAAGTGCGGCTGGTTATCCTTGCTCTTCTGGTTGACGCCAATGACTTCCGGATTGGTCAGAAGCGCCAGGGTCGGCGCATCGAGATAGCGCAGGTCGCCACCCATTATGAGCGGCGAGCGCGCGATGCCCCACAGAGTCATCAGCGTCCGCTGCTCGTCGGGCGTGAACTTGGTGTCGCGCTGGCCAAGCGCCAGCCGTCCCAGCGGCAGCATATCGGCATCCGGCCAGGCGCCCGGGCGGCGGAAGGCATTCCAGTTTTCCAGGCGGGTGAATTGCGCGTTGAGCAGGTTCCAGTCGTCCCAGAAGTCGTCGCTGATGCGCCACATCTGTGCGTAGTTCTGGACGTGGTTGCCGCGCGGCACCGGCGTTTCGCCGGGCGACAGGCTTAAGATTATAGGCCGGCCGGTCTTGACGATCGCCTTGTGCGCCCCCTCGATCTCGTGAATGTGGGCGTCATAGGGCCGGCTCATATCGTCCATCTTGACGAAGTCGACGCCCCACGAGGCGTAAAGCGCAAAGACGCTGTCGTAATAGGCCTGGGCGCCCGGCTTCGACATGTCGACGCCGTACATGTCGGGGTTCCACGGGCAGGTGCTGTCGGTATTGGCGATGTCGCGCGCGTGGTAAACCGTACCCTTGACCGGCAGGTTCTTTTCGACCGCCAGGCGCGGGATGCCGCGCATCAGATGGATGCCGAAACGCAGCCCCAGCGCATGGACCTGCTTGGCGATCGCCGTAAAGCCCGTGCCGTCGGCGCTCGACGGGAAGCGGTTGGGCGCCGGGATCAGCCGGCCGTACGCATCCATCGTGGGTTGCGGGTTCTTGCTATATTCATAACTCGACGCGCCCGGCTCGTACCACTGGATGTCGATGGTGAAGATGTCATAGCCGGCGGGCAGGAGCTTGTCCGCCATGATGTGCGCCGTTTCCAGCGCCTGGGTTTCGTTGATCGTCGTGGCGAACGAATTCCAGCTGTTCCAGCCCATGGGCGGGGTTGGCGCCAGTATTTTGGGCGCCGTCAGGGCCGCCGATTTCGCCGTCTTCGCCACCGCCGGTACGGCAATCGCCGCCATGGCCGCCGCACCGAACAGGCTGCGCCGGTCCAGGCCCTTATTGTTTGCACGCGTCATTGGGTGTCCTCTCCATAGCCTTTCGCCATTTGTAGGACAAGTGCGCCGGGTTTGTCACGCAGCAATCGCTGATTTTCCCGCGGAGACAGGACAAAAACAGCCAGCCACAATCATTTAACACATTGTTTTTATAATATAAAATTATGTACCTATTGCGCTTCTATGCGGAAGTCGTCGAAGGCGGCATAGCCGACGCGTGTCGAAACGCTGGACGGCGTGCCCGACGGGCTTTGCGCGAACAGGCCGATCTGCGCGCCCACCCAGCGCGACGGCTGGCTTATGAAGCCGTCGCCGAGCGGCGTCCAGGTCTTGCCGTCGAGGCTGTAGCTGAAGGTCACTTTGGCATGGGTTTCCTGGCGCATGGCCGGCCAGACGATCAGATAGCCTGCAGGAGGTTCGGCCGGCGTAACCACAGGTGTCAAACTGGCTTTCAACCACACCTCACCCTTTATTTTTCCGGGTGCGACGACCTTGGTCTCCGCCCGGTTCCTGTCGGCGGCAATCCGCGTCACCTGCTCAAGAACGATGCCGTCCTTCGTATTCTCAAGGCCGATAAAACCATAGTTATAACCCAGCAGAAGCAGCCCTGCCCGCTCGCCTTCCCATTTTGGATTGAGGGTCATCTTCGTCACGGCGGAAAAAGCCGTGTTGGGCAGTTTCTGCGTCAGCTCGTTGCCGGCCTCGTAGAGATTGGCCGAGGACGAAATCGATTTGAGTCTAAGCCAGCCGGGCTGCGACACCGCGTCGGCCCAGTCGTCGCCGGGATTGGCGTTCCATTGCCAGGCCAGATTGAAACCATGGTCGAAGTCATCATCACCGACCGGCACGCTGACCGGCTGCGGCGCGGTTTTCGGCTTGCGGAACGTCAGGACCGGCTGGCCGAACGCCTTGCCTTTCTGCCGTACGCCGATAACCGGCCAGCCGTCCTTCCACTGCATGGGCTCCAGCCAGACACGGCGGCCGTAGGAATCGGTGTCCTGGAAGTGCAGGAACCAGTCCTCGCCCGATGCCGTATCGACCCAGGCCCCCTGGTGCGGGCCGTTGGCGCCGGGTGTGGCGCCCTGGTCCATGACGTTGCGCGGCTCGTACGGCCCGTTGATCGCCTTCGAGCGAAAGACGGCCTGCCAGCCGTTCTTCACCCCACCCGCCGGCGCGAAGATGTAGTAAAAGCCCTGGCGCTTATAGATTTTCGGCCCTTCGATGGTGAACCACGGCGCGGGCCCCAAAGACGTTTCGACCGGCGCCAGGGTCTTGCCATCGATCAGGATCTGTTCTTTTCCCTCGGTATGCGTGCCGTCGGCGTTCAACCGCTTCAGCACGATCTGGTTGTTGCGCCCGCCCGAGCGCGAGGCGGCATAGGCATGGACCAGCCAGCCCGTGCCGTCCTCATCCCAGAAGGGGCACGGGTCGATCGCGCCCTTGCTGTCGTCGACCAGGACCGGCCTTGTCCACGGCCCCTTCGGGTCGGCGGCGCTGATCACGAAGATGCCGAAGTCGGGATCGGGATAATAAATGAGGTAGCGGCCATTGTGATAGCGGATGGCCGGCGCCCACACACCGCCGCCGCGCCGTGGCGTGCGAAAATGGTCCTGCGGCGGCAGGACGTCGAGCGCGTGGCCGATGATTTGCCAGTTGACCAGATCCTTCGAATGCAGGATCGGCAGGCCGGGCACATTCACAAAGGAGGACGACACAAGGTAATAGTCGTCGCCGACACGGATGGCGTCCGGGTCGGAATAGTCGCCGTTGAGCACCGGATTCTGGTAGGTCCCGTCACCCCGGTCCGGCACCCAGGCCCCCGTCGCAGGCGGTTCCGCCAGGACCTGCCCGGCTATAAGAAGCGTGCTTGCCGCGACCAGGAACCCGAAACGCACCATGTCATCCTCACCCATATTGTCTGAGTTCCGGGGAGTCTTAGAGGATGCGCAAACCCTGCGCAAGCAGGCAGGTAACCGGTATCAACTGTCGCCCATCACCACGGCATAAAGGTCCTTGACCTTGCCCGAGGTGACGTCGGTGACACTGACGCCGGCCGAGTTGACGACGGCGTCGGCCGAGTGCGTCCAGGCATCGGCAATCATGTCGCGCAAATCCGAGGCGCCGCGCGCCAAAAGCGTCGCCAGGAATTCGGCGCCGGCATTCGAATCCGGCTTGAAGGCGCCCGTTTTCTCCAGCCCGTAGAGCGGCACCACCTGCGTCCAGTTGCGCTTCAGCCGCGCAGCAATACAGGATTCCTGTGTGCCCGGGCACGATGTCTGCGGCGACACGCGGTCATGCACCATGGCCTGGTTCACGTGATCGTGGACGTAAGGCCCTTCGACCGGCCAGTGGACATGCTCGGTCGTAAAACCCTCCGGATTCGGGAAGTCGCCCCAGCCGTCATAGTGGATCGAGACGTGCATGGGCTGGGTGGCGTCACCGGCATAGTGCGACAGGATGCCGATGTCGCGCAGAACAAGGTCCTGACGGCGGCGCATGGCCTCTTTCAGGTCGGCCAGCTTCGCCTTGTCCTTTTCCCCGGCAATCGCCAGTTCGATGACGCGCAGCACACCGAAATCCTTGCGCACCTGGGCATAGGCGTCGGACAGGCTGTAATAGAGGTAGCCAGCCTTGATCGGGTCGCCGCCATGGGCGCGCACCGCCGCGTCGTAATCGGAATGCGTCGCCGGCATGGCGGTCAATTCCGTGCCCGCCAGCGTCAGGCCATTGTCGTCGAGGCGCATCAGGTGCGCCGGGTCGCGCTCGGCGTCGTGGATGGCGCCGGCCTTGCGCCAGATATCGGGTTCACGCGAGTACTGGCCGACATCCCTTACCGATTGCCGCAGGTACAGAAACGCCGGCAACCCTTTCGGCAGGGCGCGCATGGCCTCCTCGCCGACCAGCCGGTGGCCGGTATCGCCCCAGGCCAGAGCCTGTCCGGCACAAAGGCTGCCGGCGGCAAACAGAAGCGTGCATGTCAAGGATTTCAGGCGCATGGATGTCTCCTTAAGAGGGCTGAGACTTAACACAAAAAAGGAGCGCCGGAATGCGGCGCTCCTTATGTTTTTGACCAATCGGTCGGTTTAGAAGCTGTACTTCAGGCCGGCCATGACCGAGTAGAGGGTCGCCGACTGGTTGACCGTCGGCGTGGTCATCGTCGTCGAGACGCTCGAGATACGGTAGCTGGCGCAGACCGGGCTCGAGGTCGTGACCGCATTGCCGCTGGCGTCGGCGCAGGCCACCTTGTAGACCGGCGTACCCTGACGGCCGTCCGAACCATATTCGGCCACGACACCCCACTTCTTGTTGATCAGGTTACCGATGTTGAAGAAGTCGAGGGTGAAGACGACCTTATGACCGTCGAACCACGGCATCGGCAGGTCCTGGGCGACGTGCAGATCCCAGCGCTTGACGTCGGGATTCTTGTTCGAACCCTTCGACAGGATGCCGGTCGGCAGGTCGAACTTGCTGACGATCTTCTGCAGGTTGGTCAGGTCCGCCTGGGTGGCGAAATAGACCGGCACATTGCCCGTCATGAAGCCGAGGCTGTTGCCCGCCATCGGCGTCGTCATCTGCGGGATGAAGGCCAGTTGGTTGTTCGATACGACGCCGAAGACCTGGCCGCGGGCGGCCGAGCCGGCGTCGGCGACGTAGAAGGACAACGGACGGCCGCTGTGCATGTCGCCGAACAGCGAGAAGACGGTCGGTGCATCCTTCATCCACTCGACCTTATAGGTCGCGCTGACCTTGTAGCCCGTGCGGATTTCGAAGGTCGACTTGCCCTTGGTCGGCGCATTGGGGTCTTCCAGGCTGATCTGGTCGCCGTAGTTCGAGCCGCCGCAGCAGTCGGTAGTCGCGAACTCGGGGATGCCGCCATACTGGTTGGTCGACTGGTGTGTCGCCGCGAGCATGACGTCGAGGTGGTCTGTCGGGTTCAGCAGCTTGTCGAAGCTCTGGGCCAGCGACAGGGCCACGGTCTGGCTCGACGACTGGATGGACGGGTTATAGGCCTGGATATCGTAGCCCGAACCCGGATTGGCCAGGTCGTACATCGGCGTGCCATCGGCATTGGTGGCAACGTCGAGGCCGGCGGTCTGGCGGGCCGCATAGATCGACTGGTTCTTGGCGTCCAGCGTCGTTCCGGAAGTCGCGGCGACTTGCAGGCCGTCATAGCGGATGCGGCCGTCCGGCGTATATTGCTGGACGCCGTTGACCTTCAGCAGACGCGCACGGACGTCGCGGAAGGCCAGACCCGTGTGGCTGCGGACGAACACACCGTCGACACCCAGCGTCGTGCCGGTCGGCAGGCGCCAGTGACCGGCGAAGTTGAACTTCCAGTCCGACGGCATCTCGAAGCCCTGCGCCAGGCTGTTGGTATTGGCGACGCGAACGAGACCGGGGTTCAGCGACAGCAGCGAGGTGCCCGAGGACGGCACCCCTTGCGCAAAGGTCGTGTCCGACTTGTTGATGTTCATCAGCGGCGACACGGTCGCGTCGCTGGCCAGGAAGGTCGCGCCCGAATTGGTTTCCTTGAAGGACCCGTCGGACTGGCGCTGGAGGGTAAAGGTCGCCGTCAGAATGCCGGTGTTGCCGAAGCGGTTCGACAGGAAGACGTCCGGCAGACCGCCAGTATAGAGGCCGAAGCTGCCCGAGGCGTCGAACGTGTTGTCGTCGCTGTGCCACTTGGCGCCGATACGGGGCGCCAGGACGCTCAGGCCATCATAGGTGACCTGGTTGTTATAGCCATAGCGGGCTGTGAAGTTCGGGTTCAGCGCCGGCTTGTCGCTCTGCTTCCAGAAGTCGTAGCGCAGGCCATAGTTGACCGTCGTGTTGTGGAACGGATCGAACGTGTCCTGCAGGAACAGGGTATGGTTGGTATAGGTGAAATCGGCTGCGGCCTTACCCGTCTCGCCGGTAGGATAGTTATTGTAGAACAGCTGGTCGACCGCGCCGGCAGCAAAATCCGCCTGGCTGTCGAAGTAGTAGACACCGTTGGCGCCCTGGACGAACAGGTTGTAGATGTGGATCTGCTTGCCCTGATAGCCCCCCTTGATCGAATGGTCGTTCAGGCGATAGGTGCCGGTGAAGGAGGCGCCGTTATTGGTCGTCTTCAGCACGTTGGCCTGGCGGAACTGGTCGGGACCGAAGTTCAGCGTCAGCTTGCCCGACGTACAGCTCGAAACGGCGCCAGCGCTTGTGGCGTCCGCGCAGACCTGGATATTCGAGAAGCCCTGCCCTTCCGGCGGGGTCTGGCCGCGCTGATAGTTGCGCCACGCGATACGGGCTTCGGTCGAGAAATGATCCGTCCAGCGCGAGTTCAGCTGGATGGCGTAGTTGTCCTCGTTTTCCGGCTGGGTATACCAGTTGGTATTGAGGAACAGGGCGGAACTCGAAGCCGGCGCCCCCTTCCACAGGAAGGAATAGGCGTGGCGGTAGGTCGCCGACAGGCGCTGGCCGTCCATGATGTTCCAGTCGACCTTGATCGAGTACTTCTCGTCCTTGAAGTCGGTGGTCAGCGGAATCGAGCCCGGGTTCAGCTTCGACGAAGCCGCATAGGTCGCCCAGGGCGCCAGCATGGCGTCGATATCGGCCTGGGTGAAGGGGACGCCGCCGTTTAACAGCGAGGTGCCGAAACCGGCGCCGGCCGGACCCGCGCCGACGACCGAAGCCGAGGTGTATTTCTCATAAGACGTAGCGAAGAACAGACGGTCCTTCAGGATCGGCCCCGAGAAGAAGAAGCCGTAGTTCTTGTCCGGGACATACAGGGTGACCTTGTTGGCCGCGTGGGTGTCCGGATGGTAAAGCTGGTTGCCGTTCCACGACTTGTCGCGGATATAGGTGAAGGCCGAGCCGTGGAAGCTGTTGGTGCCCGAGCGCAGGATCAGGTTGAGCGCACCGCCGGTGAAGTCGCCTTCTTCGACGTCGGCCGGCACGGCCTGCACCGTCATCTGCTCGACGGCCTCGAGCGAGATCGGGCCAAGATTGGTCGACAGGCCACCGGTGTTGAGACCGAAGTCATCGTTCGAACGCACGCCGTCAATAGTGATGCGGTTGGCGCGCGGAGCCGAGCCGGCGATGTAGAGGCCGCCGGAGGGGCCCGTACCGCGGGTGTTCGGGTCGAGCTGGGTCAGGGGATCGCGGCGCGCCGCTTCGCGGATATCGCGCTTGTAGGTGACGACATTTGCGATGGCGTCGTGGTCGAGGCGTGTACGTGAGCCGGCATTCGACAGGTTCGGGCGCTTGCCCTTGACGACGACGGTCTGGGTGGTCGCTTCGAGCGCGACATCGAGCTTGCGCTGGTCGCCGAGCGTCAGATAGACATCGCCGGTCTTGCTGATCGAGTATCCGCCGGCGGAAATGTCGATCTCGTAAGGGCCGCCGACCTTGAGGCCGGACAGTTCATAATTGCCGTTCTTGTCCGTGCGGGTGACTTCGCGCGTACCCGTCGGCGTGTGGATGACGGTAACGGTGGCGCCGGCAACCGGCTGGCCTGCCCCATCGGTGACCACGCCGCGCAGGGCCGCCGTCGTTTGCTGAGCGTGGACGGCCGGCGCGGACGCGGCCAGGAGCGCGAAAGCCGCGGCGCCCATCATGTATCTGTTGAACATCGAAATCCCCTTACATCCCGCCAGACCGGCAGAGGTTTTGCGCCTGTAATCGGTGCATTTGAAATTACTGTGACAGTTGCAGCGCAACGCAACATGCCGAGGTTAACTTTGCTGCGGTGCGATCAAATTGTCACAAAGGAGGCGAGAAAGGTCGTGCTTTGGTATCGTTTTTAGCGCTTTCACGGTGTATTTTGTCGCGCTTGCAATTGTGCGTCGCGCCAATTCCCCTGCCCCAAGGTCAGCATGGCATCTTTGCGGCGACCTGCCCTATCCTGCTCGCGCTGGGGAAGTGCGGAGTTATCCCATGCCGAAAGAATCAGCCGGTCAGAAAAAGAAGATCGAAAAAGTCATGCACGAGTACAAGGAAGGCGACCTGAAAAGCGGCAGCGGGGCCAAGGTCAAGTCGCACGATCAGGCCGTCGCCATCGCCATGCACGAGGCGCACGTTCCGAAGAGGCGTTGAACAAAAAACGCCGGCCACGCACTTGCGGCCGGCGTTTTTTCATTGGCGGCGAAACACCCGGGTCAATCGACCGACATCATGCCGGGCATCATGTTGTGGTTCATGTGGTACATGACCCACAGCGTCCCGACGATCAGGATGAGCACGATGATCAGGGCGACGACGAAGGCGGCGTTGTTCCACACCTGGCTCGACGACACGTTCATATGGAGGAAGTAGACAAGGTGCACGACGATCTGCACGACGCCGATACCGATGATCACGGGGATCAGCGTCGCCACCGGCATCAGGTGCATCATGGTCATGGCGAACGGCACCGCCGTCAGCACGACCGACAGGATGAAGCCGATCAGGTACGACTTGACCGAGCCGTGGCTGCCGTCGTGATGGGCATGGGCCAGTTCGGCGGCCGTCTGGTCCGTCGGCACCGGCTTGACGTGGTGGGATTTGTGGCTGGCCATCAGGCGGCTCCCATCAGATAGACGATCGTGAAGACACCGATCCAGATGATGTCGAGGAAGTGCCAGAACAGGCTGAGGCACATCAGGCGGATACGGTTTTGCGGCGTCAGCCCGCGCTTGAACAGGTGGACGAACATCGCGCCCATCCAGATCAGGCCCGAGGTAACGTGCAGACCGTGCGTGCCGACCAGCGTAAAGAAGCCCGACAGGAAGGCCGAACGGTTCGGGCCGTTGCCTTCGGCGATCAGCTTGGCGAATTCATGGATTTCCATGCCCATGAAGCCCAGGCCGCACAGGGCGGTCAGGACCAGCCAGCCGATCGTGCCTTTCAATTTGTTGGCTTCCATGCTGATCATGGCCAGACCGTAGGTCAGGGACGAGATCAGCAGCAGCGCCGTTTCGACCGCCACGTACGGCAGGTCGAACAGCTCGCGGCCGTTCGGGCCGCCGGCCGTGCCGTCCTTCAATACCGCATAGCCCGCGAACACCGACGCGAACAGGATGCAGTCGCTCATCAGGTAGATCCAGAAGCCGAGCGTGACCTTGGGACCTTCGTCATGGTGATCGCCCGCGTGGTGATGGTCGTGCGGGTTGTGGTCGTAGGCGGAATCGAGTTCCTTTTTCAGCCCGTCGATGGGGCCCGAAATGCTGCTCATCAGGCGGCATCCTTCTTGTTGGCGGCCTGAAGTCTGGCGAAATAGGCGTCTTCGATCGCCTTCACCTCTTCGGGCTGCACATAATAGTCGCGGTCTTCATTGAAGGTGTGGACGATGCCGAGGCCGATCATGACCAGCAGAGCGCCGCCGGCCATCCACCAGATATGCCAGACCAGGCCGAAACCCAGGCCGACGCTGACCAGGCCGATCAACAGGCCGGTCGGCGTGTTGCGCGGCATATGGATGGGCTCGTAGGTCTTGGGGCGGGGATGGCCCTGGCCGCGCTGCTTGGCGTCCCAGAAGGCATCGTGGTTGCCGATCTCGGGCACGACGGCGAAGTTGTAGAAGGGCGGCGGCGATGAGGTCGCCCATTCCAGGGTGCGGGCATCCCACGGGTCGCCGGTGACGTCACGCAGTTCGTCGCGCTTCCAGATCGAGTAAGCGATCTGGGCCACCTGGGCGATGATGCCGGCGAAGATGATGAGCGCGCCCACCATGGCGACGATCAGATAGACGTGCCACACGGGGTTGTTCATATAATCGAGGCGGCGCGTCATGCCCATCAGGCCCAGCGCGTAGAGCGGCATGAAGGCGATGTAGAAACCCACCAGCCAGCACCAGAAGCTGACCTTGCCGAGGCCCGCATGCAGGCGGAAGCCGAAGGCCTTGGGGAACCAGTAGTTCAGGCCGGCGATGCAGGCGAAGACCACGCCACCGATGATGACGTTGTGGAAGTGGGCGATCAGGAAGACCGAGTTGTGCAGGACGAAGTCGGCGCCCGGCACGGCCATCAGAACGCCGGTCATGCCGCCGATGACGAAGGTGATGATGAAGCCTGTCGTCCACAGCATCGGCACTTCGAAGCGCACGCGGCCGCGGAACATCGTGAACAGCCAGTTGAAGATCTTCACGCCCGTCGGGATCGAGATGATCATCGTGGTGATGCCGAAGAAGGCGTTGACGTTGGCGCCGGCACCCATGGTGAAGAAGTGGTGCAGCCAGACGACGAACGACAAGAGGCAGATGCACATGGTGGCGTAGACCATGCCGTCGTAGCCGAACAGGCGCTTGCCCGAGAAGGTCGGGACGACTTCCGAGAAGATGCCGAAGGCGGGCAGCACCAGGATATAGACTTCGGGGTGGCCCCAGGCCCAGATGAGGTTGACGTACATCATCGGGTTGCCGCCGGCTTCGTTGGTAAAGAAGTGCATGCCGAAGTAGCGGTCGAGACCCAGCATGGCCAGAGTCACGGTCAGGATCGGGAAGGCCGCGATGATCAGGATGTTGGCGGCCAGGGTCGTCCAGGTGAAGATCGGCATGCGCATCAGGGTCATGCCCGGGGCGCGCATCTTGAAGATGGTCGTGACCAGGTTGACCCCGGACAGCAGCGTGCCGAGACCCGAAATCTGCAGCGCCCACAGGTAATAGTCGACGCCGACGCCCGGCGAATAGCTCAGTTCCGACAGCGGCGGATAGGCCAGCCAGCCAGTGTGGGCGAATTCGCCGACGACCAGCGAAACGTTGACCAGGATGGCGCCCGCGGCGGTCAGCCAGAAGCTCATGGAGTTAAGGTACGGGAAGGCGACGTCGCGCGCGCCGATCTGCAGCGGCATGACGATGTTCATCAGGCCGACGACGAACGGCATGGCCATGAAGAAGATCATGATGACGCCGTGCGCGGTGAAGATCTGGTCGAAGTGCTCGGGCGGCAGGTAACCGTGCCCGCCGCCGGAGGCCAGGGCCTGCTGCGTGCGCATCATCAGCGCGTCGGCGAAGCCGCGCAGCAGCATGATCAGCGCCAGGATGATGTACATGGCGCCGATCTTCTTGTGGTCGACCGAGGTCAGCCACTCGGTCCACAGGTACTTCCACTGCTTGAAGTAGGTGATGAGGCCGAGGACGAGGATCGCGCCGCCGACCATGCCGGCGCCGGCGACCATGATGATCGGCTCGTGCCAAGGCACCGAGTCGATGCCGAGCTTACCGGTCAGGAGATTTTCGGGATAGATCTTTGCGGGGTGCATGATGTCAGCTCTTGCGCTCAATCTTGGTGGCCTTCTTGCACTGCTCGGCGGACATGGACTTGACCATGGCCATCTTCATGCCGTCGTCGGTGCAGGTGGTGGAGCCGTCGGCGCACTTGTTGAGAACGCGATGGAAAAGGTTGGGGTCGACGCTGCCGTAGAAGCTTGCCGGAACGTCCTGGCTGCGCTTGGCAAGGGCGGCGTAGCCCGCCGTGTCGAGACTTTTCGTGGAGGTCTTCGCCTTGGCGATCCAGGCGTCGAAACCGGCCTGGTCCATGGCGCGCGCCGTGAACTTCATGCCGGCAAAGCCTTCGCCCGAATAGTTGGTCGACATGCCTTCGTAATCGCCGGCCGCATCGGCGCGCAGGTTCAGCTGCGTCTCCATGCCGGTCATGGTGTAGATCTGGCTGCCCAGTTGCGGCACGAAGAAGGCGTTCATCACCGTGGCGGACGTCAGGCGGAAATGGACCGGCGTACCTACCGGCAGGGCCAGTTCGTTGACCGAGGCTACGCCATAGTCTGGATAGATAAAGAGCCATTTCCAGTCGAGCGAGACGACTTCCACCTCGACCGGCTTTACATTGGGCGTGGTGGCCGCCACCGCCTTACGCGGGTCCAGCGTGTGCGTCGACACCCAGGTCACGGCGCCGAGCGCCAGGATGATCAAGCAGGGCACGGCCCAAACGACGGCTTCGATGCGGTTGGAATGCTCGAAATCGGGCGCATAGGTCGCGCGGGTGTTCGAGGCGCGATACTTCCAGGCGAAGGCGACCGTCATCACGATAACGGGAATGACCGGGATCAGCATCAGCGCGACAGCGAGCAGAATCAGGTCTTTTTCACCGGCTCCGACAGGCCCCTTGGGGTCCATCACAGCCATTTTACATCCGGACAAAACAAGCCCGGCGGCAGCCATCAGGCCTGCCATGGCGGCGGGCCTTATTGTGCGCCGCAGCATTTTCGACGCGGAGACAATCCCCGCAAAATGAATCGTGGAGGTCATGTCTTCCGAATTACTTATCTGATGACGCACTATTGGAAACCCAGAGTACACAAAGAAGTTAACGCGCTCCGCCCTGCCGGGACGCCTATATTTTTCGTGTCGTAAACAGGATTTTTGTCGCACCCGCAAGCGGCAGAATGTCGCACTGCCGCATTATTTTTTCGCACCTGCGTAGAAAAACGCGGTTATCACGCACCGTTCACGGCGAGGAACGCCTTGAAAGAACGTTGTTTTTTGACATAACGGAACGATATTTTACGCAAAAAGGTGTTGAATCCTCAGAATTTCGATGTAACCATCGGGCAAATTGACGCACCTGTTAAAAATTGCGTCGCATCAATGCTGCAGAGTTGGGAGGCTCCATGCCCGTGATCGAGATGAAACCCCGCGTCTATCAATTCGGACCGATCGTGAAGACCCTGGTAACCCTGGCTGCGTTCGCCCTGGTCATTATCGGCGTCGCCGGCGTGATGCAGGCCTATACCCACCTGCACGGCGTCGCCGCCCAGTTCGGCGGTTGCGTCCTGTCCATGATTCCCATCGCGGCGGCGCTGTTCGGCGCGCCGATCGTCTGGCGCTGCAAGCTGACGCTTCATGAAGACCGCCTCGAATATAACGGCCTGATGATCGACCGCGTCATCCGCAAGAGCGACGTCATCAATGCGCTGGGCAAGCAGGAGCAGACGGGCATGTTCTCGATCTTCCTGACCCTGGCCAGCCAGCCGTTCAAGTCGCTGCATATCGCCGTACTCGGCCGCATGGACGACGCCATCAGCCGCTGGGTCGACGGCCTGCCGCATATCCGCCAGCCCCAGAGATAACGAGACCCGTTAATCTTTAGACGCTGTTAAGCGAATCCCCTCACCATAGGCTCCGCAACTCTGCGGAGCCTTTTTCATGTCCACGCCGCCCCTTTTCCAGAAACCGCCCGTTTCTGACCTGAAGCGCAGCGCGGCCATGCCGTTCGAACCCGCCCAGGCCATGGCCAACCCGGCCGCCCAGATCATGGGCGACGCGGCCTCTTCCGAGGCGTTGCGCATCCTCCAGGCGCATACCGAAACGATCAAGCGCGCCGATACCCTGGCCCTGTTGCGCGAGGCGCTCTTGGCCTTCAAGACCGGCAACTGGGAAAAGGGCGGCGAGATGGCGCTGAAAGCGCTGCACGTCGATGAGAAATGCGGCGATGCCTGGCACTATCTGGCCGTGGCGCGCGAAAAGATGGGCGATCTGGCAACCGCCCTCACCTGCTACGAAAGCGCCTGCAAGCTGATGCCGGACAATCCGGCCATCATCAACGACCTGGGCCGCCTGGCCTACCGCCTCGAACTCAACGACCTGGCCGAAAAGTTCTTCCTGCGTTTCCTGGAGATGTGCCCGGGTCATGTCGAGGCGGTCAACAACCTGGCCAGTGTGTGGCGCGAGGCCAACCGGCTGGACGACGCGATCGAGCTCTTGCGCAATACGATCCAGATGACGCCCGACAGCGCGCAGCTGTGGAATGCGCTCGGCACCGTGGTCAATGCGCGCGGCGACCTCACCAATTCGGTCATCTTCTATACCGAGGCCCTGCGCCACGACCCGCGCCACGTCCATGCCCACTACAATCTCGGCAACGCCCTTTGCAATCTTGGCCAGCTGGAGGAAGGCCGCGATCACCTGATGACGGCCCTGCCGATCTTCGGCGACGCCATCAATATCCATACGTGCAAGCTGTCGATCGCCTTCTCTTACCTGGCCGCCGGCGACCTGATGCCCGGGTGGGACTGGTACAAGGCGCGCGACAAGGACGGCACCGACGAGAACATGCAGTACCTGATCGACCGGCCGCAATGGCAGGCGGGTGACAGCCTGACCGGCAAGCGCCTGTTCGTCTCCGCCGAACAGGGCCTGGGCGACGAGATCATGTTCGCCGGCATCCTGCCCGAGCTGCTCGATGAAGTGGGCCCAGACGGCCACGTCACCATCGGCGTCGAACCGCGCCTTGTGTCGCTGTTCGCCCGCTCATTCCCGCACTGTACGGTCACGCGCCACCACACCACGCGCTACAGGACGCGGCCCGTTCGCCTGTTCCCCGACATCGAGGACTGGTCGCGGATCGACGCCTGGGCGATCATGGGCCAGTTCCTGCCGCGCTATCGCCCGACCGTGGCGGATTTCGATAAGCCGGCGTTTTTGAAAGCCGATCCGGAGCGGGTCGAATACTGGAAGGGCCAGTTGGCCCAACTGAACGACCAGCCCAAGATCGGCCTCTTGTGGAAGTCGCTGATCAAGCACTCGCGCCGCGACCGCTACTATTCACCCTTCACCCAGTGGCAGGAGGTCCTGTCGGTCCCGGGCGTGCAGTTCATCAACCTGCAATATGGCGACACGACGGAAGAGATGGAACAGGCACGCGCCTTAGGCCTCGACATCTGGACGCCGCCGGGCATCGACCTCAAGCAGGACCTGGACGACCTGGCGGCGCTGACCGCCGCGCTCGACTGCGTGCTGGGTCCGGCCAACGCCACCAGCAATATCGCGGGCGCCGTCGGCACCGAGATCTGGATCGTCTCGCCGGCCCACGCCTGGAACAGCCTCGGCACCGACCGGTTCCCCTGGTACCCCAAGTCGAAGGTCTTCTTCTCCGACTCGATGACCGACTGGACCGATGTGATGGCCGAGGTCAAGGCCGCCGTCGAGGAACGGTTCGCACCGGGCCTGTTCGACAACCGTGTCGCGTGACGCTGAGGCCTGGCGCAGGAAGGCGCGCACTTTCCAGGCGCTGGGCGACCTGCCCGCCGCGCTCGATGCCTGCCAGACCGCGCTAAGTCTCGACCCCGCTTCGCTCGAAACCGTTCACCTTTTGGCCGATATCGCCTTCCGTATCGGCCAGTTCGACATGGCGGCGAAGTTCTACGCCCACCTGCTGGCCCAGGGCGATCATGATCCGATGACGGTGCGCGCCTATGCCGAGGCTTTGCGTGAATCCGGCCAGGTCGACGCCGCCATCGACGTGCTGAAACCGGTCCTGGCCGCCAATCCGACATGTGCGCCTCTGTGGGAAACGCTCGGCACCACCATGGTGGCCCGGGGCGACCGGCCAACCGCGCTGATCTTCCTCGATGAGGCGCTCCGGCTCGATCCGGCTAATCTCCATGCGCGCTTCCATCGTGGCGCCGCGCGCTTCGACGAAGGCGACGCGGCGGGCGCGCTCGAAGACGTGACGGCCTGTGCTAGCGGATTCAACGATGCGGGCAACCGCGCCTCGGCCGAACTGACCGCCGCGCATATGGCGCTGGGCACGGGCGACCTCGCCGCCGGCTGGCGCTGGTACCAGGGCCGCCACAAGCGCGGGACGCTTCAGGAAGTGGATTACGTCACCCGCCTGCCGCGCTTCAAAGGCGGCTCGGTCACCGGCAAACGTCTGTTCATCAGCGCCGAGCAGGGATTGGGCGACGAGGTCCTGTTCGCCTCGCTCCTGCCCGACATCCTGGCAGATATCGGCAATGGCCGTATTGGCCTGGCGGTCGAAACCCGTCTGGTTTCCCTGTTCCAGCGCAGCTTTCCCCAGGTGACGGTCGTCGCTCACAAGACCCAGACCGTGAACGGCCGCATCCGCCGCACCTTCCCCGATCTGAAGCCGAAGGACTACGATGCCTGGGCGCTGCTCGGCGACTTTCTGCCGACTTATCGTGGCGCGATCGACGCCTTCCCGGCCCGCGACCATTTCCTGATGCCGGATCCGGAACGCGTCGCCCATTGGCGCGGCCAGCTTGCCAGGCTCGGTCCCGGTCCGAAGGTCGGGGTTCTGTGGAAGAGCCTGAAATCGACCGAACTGCGCGACCGCTATTTCTCGCCGTTCGCCCTGTGGCGCGACGTGCTGACCGTACCTGGCGTGCACTTCGTCAATATACAGTATGGCGACACCGCCGCCGAAATGGCCGAAGCCAGGGCCGCCGGCCTCGCCTTCACCACGCCCGAAGGTATCGACCTCAAGGACGATCTCGACGACCTGGCGGCGCTGACCGCCGCGCTCGACCTGGTCGTCGGTCCGGCGAACGCCACCAGCAATATCGCCGCCGCCGTCGGCACGACGATCTGGATGCTGATGCCGCCGCGCGCCTGGCTGATGCTCGGCCGCGACGACTATCCCTGGTATCCCAAGGCGCGGACCTTCGTCGCCCCCGCCTTCGGCGACTGGGTGCCGGCCCTGGCCGAAATGAAGGCATCGCTCCACGGGCTCATCTAAAAAGCGGTGCTTTTTTATGGGGGCCGGCGCGAAGCTTGGATCTTCACGATCCGGGAGACACACGCATGGACACCTCTGACGACACCACCGAAGCCGCGGTACGGATTCACGACCCCTATGTCTGGAAAGCGACGGACGCCACGCCCGAGGCCGTGCGCAAGGCCGATGCCAACAAACCCCTTACCCGGCTGACCAATGCCATTCCGATGTCGAACGGCTTCCTCGGCGACGTCCTTGTGGCGGGCCTGGTCGGAGCCGCCATCGCCGTGACGATGGCCTATGTCAACCGGCCCCGGCGCCGCCGCTGGATATGACGCCGAATCATCGGGGGATCACACACCAAAAACGCCCGGCTCTCTTCGAACCGGGCGTTTTCTGTAGTTTGCTATCGATACCAGCATTTTCACAAGCGGGCGCCGCCTATGCAACAAGTCCCCTTGCCGGCGGCTGAGCGTCAGTAGGTGCTGGGCGGATCGCTGGCCGGGAAGGTACTGTCGACCATGGAGTCGACCTGGCCGTCATCGAGATTGTCGCGCAACTGGCGCTCATGACGCTTGGCGGTCTTGTGCGGCGTCGTGCGGAAAAATCCGTTCCAGAAGCCGGTAACGAAAGAGGTGATGGTGTTCATGGCACTGCCTCCTTGAGCTTGATGTCCGGTCGGGGCGGACAAAATCTATATTTCGCGGTCCGGCAGATACCGGGCCGCGACCAGCCGGGCCCGCGCGGCGCGTACCGGCGGCAGGAAGGACAGAAGTCCGGCCGCTAGGATCGCCCCGATAAGCAGGAACAGCAGGAGCATGAAGTTGCGCGGCATCACGACCCCGACAACCAGGGTCAGAAGGGCCGCTGCAAGCGCCGGCGAAAAGAGGATGAATTCGTCGCGCAGGAACTTTAGGGTACGCTTCGTCACTGTTTGCTCCACCCATTGAACCCGTTGGGTACTGCAAACACTATGCCGCAAAGGCGCGTCAGCATGCGCCATGTGTCGACGCGGGAAAAAATCAGAATCCGGAAAAGACCGTTAACGGAGGTTAACGAGACTACCTGGCTGCCGTCTGCGCCGCCGGCTGCATGTAGCTGTCGACATTGGACGGAATGATCAGCTCGTAGGGCACCCAATCGTAGAATTCAGCATACTGCTTGTTGGCGACCTTCTTGGCGTCCACCAGCGCCTGAGCACTCTGCGCCCTGGCGTTCTGCAGGAACGACAAGGTCAGATAGCCGCTCTTGATGGCCTCCAGCGCGTCGGGCGTTCCATCGACACCGGCCACCAGAATCTTGCCGGGCGGAATGTTGGCCTTCTTGAGCGCGTTGATGGCGCCCATGGCCATTTCGTCGTTATTGGCCAGGATCGCGTCGATCTTCTGGCCGGACGCCAGCCATTGCGACACCAGGCGTTCGCCCTCCTCGCGCTTCCAGCTGCCGGTCGCTTCCTCGACAAGGTGGATACCGGGACGCTTGGCCAGGATTTCCTTGACGCCCTGGGTGCGGTCGATCGCGGCCGGATGGCCCTCTTCGCCGCGCAGGATGACGATATTGCCCGTGCCGTTCAGCTTGTCGGCGATGAGGCGCATCTGCAGCCGGCCGGCGACGAGGTCGTTCGACAGCACGATCGACGCCTGGCCGTCGAACTTGTCCGCGGGTGGGCGGCGGTTGAGGAAAATGATGGGAATATGTCCCTGAGCGGCCAGCTGGCCGAGCTGGACCCCCGTCTTGCCGTCGACCGACAGGACGACGAAGGCATCGGCCCGCTCGGCAATGGCCTCCTTGAGGTGGTTGATCTGCGTCGGGCCGTCGTTGTGGGCGTCGTGAATCGTGACGTCGATATCGGGATCGCTGGCCGCGGACTTGACGACCGAGTCACGCAGGATATCGATGAACCGGTCCCCGGACTTGGCCATCGACACGAAAATCTTCGTCTTGGCGGCAGCCTGCCCTGCCGCGCAAAGGCTGAGCAGGGCCATGCCCACGATTGGGCCCACGATCGGGGCGAAAAGAGCTGATTTCTTCATAATGCCCCCTTATGCAGCGCGAACCCGGTTAAGGAAGTTTTCGACTTCGCCCTTCAGGCGATCGGATTGCTGAGCCAGGAGTTGCGCGGCATCGAGCACGCGCAGCGCGCCCTCGCTCGATTCCTGCGCCGCCATGGTGACGCCGTTGATGTTGCGCGTAACCTCGATCGTCGTGCGCGAAACTTCGTGGATATTGCGCGAAATTTCGGCCGTCGTCTGCTCCTGTTGCGACACGGCCTCGGTGATGCTCGACGCGATGTCGTTCACCTCGGCGATGGTGCGTTCGATATTGCCGATCTCACCCACCGCCTGCCCCGTGGAAGCCTGCATCTTCTCGATGGACACGCCGATGGTCGAGGTCGACTTGGCGGTCTGGTTGGCCAGCCCCTTGACCTCGCTTGCGACAACGGCAAAGCCCTTGCCGGCCTCGCCCGCCCGGGCGGCTTCGATGGTGGCGTTTAGCGCCAGAAGATTGGTCTGCTGGGCGATGGCGTTGATCAGGTCGACCACGGATTCGACCTCGGCGGCGTCCTGGCTCAGCGTATCGATGACGGTGCGCGTACGCATGGCCTGGTCGACCGCGGCGCCGGTAATGTCGCCGGAGCGCGAGACCTGCTCGCCGACCTGGCGGGCCGAGGCCGACAGTTCCTCGATGGCGGCGGCGACACTTCGCACGTTGTCGGCGGCCAGCTTGGCGCCGCTTTCGACGGCGGCCGACTGCGCGCTGGTTTCCTCAGCGGCGGCCGACAGGGTCTGGGCCGAGGCCTGCAGGTCGGCGGCCGAAGCCGACACCGCCTTGACGATATTGCCGATCGCGTCTTCGAAGTCCTGGGCCAGGCGCGTGATCTCGGCGCGGCGCTGGCGCTCCATGTCTTTTTCAAGCGCGGCCTGGCTGGCGCGCAGGTCCTCGGTCTCGCGCAGTTTCTCTTTAAAGACGTTGAGCGCGCCGGCCATGCCGCCGATTTCGTCGCGGCGGCCAGTATCGGGCACGGCGACGTCGGTGTCGTGGTTGGCCAGGCGAAGCATGACATTGGTCATGCGCGTGATCGGGCCCGAGATGCTGACGGTAAGGGTCCAGCCGACCAGCACGCAGAAGACGGTCAGCGAACCCAGCGCGATCATGATCCACACGCGGGCCGACGAATTGACGCGCGCGGCCTGGGCAGAGGCCTGCTGAGCCTTCTCCTGGCGATAGGTCTGCACCTTGCGCACGGCGGCATAGAAGGTCTGGCGTTCGTCATTGAGATCGCTCATCAACACCTGGCCGGCTTCGGCATTCAGCCCGGCGCGGTCGAGGTCGACGACTTCTTCCTGAACGGCCAGGAAGTGCTGCCAGGCCTTGCGCAGGTCGGCGGCCAGCCTGCCTTCCTCGTCGCCCGACACCATGGCGGTGTACTGGCTCCACGATTTCGAGAAGTCGCTGCGCGCCGCAGCCGATTCATGGGAGAAGGCGGCGCGTTCCTCGCCCGTGGCATAGTGTTCGAGGAAGCTGAGCGTGCTGAGGGTCTGCGACGTCCGGGCCAGGTCGCCCAGCGTGGAAACGGCCGCGATCTCTTTTTCCAGCTTGGTGCCGATGGCCGACACTTCGTTGAGCTTCCAGATCGAAAAGGCGCCCGTCGCAATCGACAGCACCATAAGCACACCGAAAGCGAGCGCGAACTTGGCGCGGATGGACTGCGTCACCTTGGCGATCATACATGTCTCCCGAAAAACCCTTCAGCGTACCCCTCTTTCGGAGGCATTCGAGCCCTGATGGTGATCGGGAAAGCATAATAGAGGGTTAATCGGACCGGTCGTGGCGGCAACTTTTACGTTTGCCGGTTACCGCGCATATCCTATAAAAACTCAATAAAACGAACCGCTTTTGTATGACTTGAGCGGGTTGTTTGCGTCCAGCCGGCGGCCGGGCGCGCGTTAAACTCCGCTTCGCATTCACTCATTATATAATATAGGCGCCTACGGAGCGGGAAAGGCGATGACCACGTCTTCGCGGGAGCCGGCGGCGACATAGGGACCGCATTCGCCCAGCGCCTGGACGGCCTCGGCTCGCGACTGGGCGTCAGGCGGCGTGGGGACATCCGGCGCATCGTCGGTTTTGGCGATATTGCCCAGCGGCGAAAAATTGATGCGCAGCATGACGCCGTGCGTCTCCTTGCCCGCGATGCGGCGCCAGCAGGGTTCGATCTGTTTCCATAAAGGGTCGTTGAGACCGGCCGATTGTCCACCCTCGCCCGCCCCGCCGGAAGGGCTATCGGGCATGGCTTCGGCGGCCAGTTGCACCACGGGCTGCGACGGCGCATCGAGCATAGCCGTCTCGGTGGCCGCTTTGGTGATCTCGGGCTTGCTGAAATCGATCGGCTCTTGCGCCGCGTCGGCCGGATCAGGCGCTTTGACCTTAAACGCATCCGGCATGGCATCCGGCGCCGACACCATTTCAACGGTCAGCCCGCTTCCGGTCCCCGCGCCGAAGCTGTCGCCGTGATTGCCGCCACCGGAAATTTCGGACGAGACGCCGATCAGGAAAAACGCCAGCACCAGCCCGTGCAGGCCGAGCGATATCCCAATGGCTACCTTGCGGCGGCGTCGGGCGAGATAGGCGGTAATACTTTGGGATGCCGCCGACGTTGCCTGCAAAAACTGCAGTACAAGCATCTTGATATTGCTAATGAATAGAATAACTCGCGAGACGTTCATAACAATTAGACAATTGATAGCGCCACACCCGAATCAATCAAATCGACAGCCGATGGTTAGAAAGAAAATTTCGTTGAATCCCATCCATTTTCATGAATCAAAAGATTCCACGACACATTTAAAAAGCCACCCCGCTCCACAGATACACTATTAAAATCTACACTGTATCCCTCAGACACAAATAATGAATTCAGCAATCCATTTTTTACAAGGTCATCAACAATATCTGACACCGCCTTAATATTCATCCTAAGATTGTAAAATATATTATATTCAGAAATAAGACTTTCACTATTATCATCCAAATAATCTCCAACCATTAAAAAAGGACACCCATCGCCAACGGGATGATTTTCAGAAATCATTTGCATAACAATTTCAGGCACATCGTACTTAATACGAACCAACGAGCCCTCACTTTCATTGAGACGCACCCTATTCATCAAACAGCCGAACAAAAAGTAGCTCATTTTAGTACCCCGGTGGAATGGCGCGTTCAGTCTGGCCGTTTACCTGCCCATTTTGATTGTAGCTTTTCAAGTGCTCATGCGGTCCGTTGAAGGGATGATGTGAGTGGTCGAAATCCTGCCTTGAAAACGGCTGGCCTTTGTCATTGTAAAAAGTCCGAGAGCGCACTTTGCCATCCAACCCGACCTGTTCGTAGATCGAATTAGGCGTACTTTGCTTAGGAGCCTTTCCTAGGCCAGAATTATGAGGCGTATTGGCACTTATAGATAAATTCCCACCATTGTGACAAGCGGGCATACCGTACGCAAGAGTTCCGCCGAGTGCGCCGCCCACGAGCGCCCCTCCACCAGCGCCAGCTATAGTTCCAGCCCCCGGTACGACAAATGTCCCTCCTGCCGCACCGTAACCAGCCCCTGCGGTACCGCCAGCAGCGACCCCAGCTCCAATTCCAGCCAGACATCCACCTAAGTCACTTGGCTGCGCCCAATTGGCTACCGACACAAAGATGTAGTTGTTAACCATAGCGAGGCCGTGCAGTGCGGTTTCGGCTGCACACGCTGTGGGAACGTAATCGCAATAGGAATGTCCATCGTAGCAATGGGCACCCTCGGGGCAACTCGGATCCGACAACGAGGGGCAGTTGGTAATCGTTGTTACACCGTTGTTGCTGCCGATTCCGGTTTGGGACTGGCTTCGCGTACAGTCACCATCAGGATCATTTCCATTAATTGGATCCCCATGCACATAGGCATACCAGTTCATGCCATCGCCATAGCCGATCGGGTCAGTTTGCATGAAGCGGCCGATGGCCGGATTGTACAGGCGGGCCTTGTAATAATACATGCCGATTTCCTGCAGCCAGACCTGGCCGGTGTACTGGAAACGCCCTACGTTGACGGGGCCCGGAACACCGTATTCGTCGTAGATATTGATGCCTTGCTGGCCGCCCGCGGAATTCGTCAGCAGGACGATCGAACCGTTGTCATCAGCATGGAAATACGACTTGGCCCCGCCATTGCTATAGTCGTACATGACCAGCGGCTCGTCATCGCCCGGACCATGGACATAGCGCTTGGCCAGGCTGCCATTTAGATATTCGGCAATCAGGTCCGTGCCGTCATAGACGAAGGTGGTCGTATTGGTGCCCTTGGCGACGCTGTAAAGCCGGCTTTCCGCGTCGTAGGTCAGGGTGGTTGTTACACCCGACGAGACCGTCGAGGTCAGCAGGTTATCGACATTATAGGTATAGGTCGCCGTCCCGTCGCTCGACAGGTTGCCGCGCGTGTCATACCCCATGGCCGTGCTGTTGACCGTGCCGATCTGGTTGAGGCCATTGATCGTATAGCTCAGGGACTTCGCCGACGGCACATAGGTGTAGGCCGAATTGGTCGGCGACTTGCCGGTAATCTGGTCGGCGGCGTTATAGCCGTAGGTGACCTTGTTGTAGAAACTGTTGGCGGTCGTGCCCTGTTCCAGCGTCGAAAGGCGCAGGTTGCTGTCGTAATTATAGGTCGTGGCAATGCCGTTGCCGCGGGTCAGGTGCGCCCGGCGGCCATAGTCGTCATAGTCGAAGCCCGCGATCTGGGTCGTGCCGTTTTCCAGGATGCCGGTCAGCTCGTCGCCGGCATCATAGGCGTAGGTGACACTGAAGCTGCCGGGATAGGTCAGCTGGGTGCGCTTGCCGTAGGCATCATAGGCGTAGCTTACAGTCCCGACAGGCTGCACATCCGATTGCAGCCAGCCCAGGGCATTGTAGGCATAGGTCTCCGTTATGCCGTTCTGAACATGGGCAGTCGTCTGGCTGAAGTTGTCGAAGGTAAAGCTTTCCGTCGCATCCCCCGACCGCGAGGTCGTGCGCGACAGCCCGTCATAGCCGAGGCTGTAGCTTTTGTTATCGCGCAGGATAATCCCCGAGGGCCGCGCATAAACCGCCGTATAGCTGTTGGTCGCATTGGAAATGCTGAACGTGCCACTATTGTAGACGGTCTGGCGGCAATCGGTCGTCGAACTGGCGTGCGCGGTCGCCGGATTCGGATAGCAGGTCTTCACGGCGCGGTTGAAGTTGTCGTAGGTATAGCTGGTGCGGTTGCCCTTCGCGTCCTCGACATACTGCAGCGTGCCGTTGGAATTGTAGCCGTTGGTGACATCGACGCTCTGTATACCGGAAACGCCATAGGCCACGGTCGTCGTCAGCAGGTCGCCGGTGGTTGCGTCATAGCCGTATCTGGTGATCCGGTCGTGCGAGCCGTCCGCGCCGGTCGTGCCCAGATTGCAGGCCGGGATATTGGCCAGGTTTCCATAGTCGGCGGAATTCAGCCGCACCGCCACGCAATCGAGGCGCTGCATATTGTCATAGGAACGCTGGGTGACGTCCTTGGCGACCGACGACGTACCGACGAAGTGCCGGGCGACGACCGGCCGGCCGTAGCTGTCGAACTCGTTGGTGTCGCGCTCCTGGACCGTCGAAGGCGTCGGCGTGGCGGTGATCGCCACCCAGTCGTTATAGGCCGGGTTATAACGCGCCGCTCCGTCCACTCCGCTATAGACGGTATTGGAGGTTCCGGGTCCTGCAATGCCGGTATCGACCTCCGTCACGTGGCCGTCATTATCGTATTTCGTGTAGGTCGCATGGCGATGACGGGCGCCGGTTCCATCCGGATCGACGCCGAGCGTTCCGATGGACCGCCCTGTTGAGGAATCATAGAAGAAATAGGTTTCATCGACCGCGCCGGACTTCGGCCCGTCGCTGGCCACCAGCCAGCCGTAGTCGTTATAGGCCACCGTGGTCGTCAGGGACTTCGAGCCATCGCCGATACTGGTCGTCGTCGTAATCGGCAGCAGATTGTTGGCGGTATAGTTGACGGTAGAGCGGCGCTCATCGGCGCTGCCCGAGGAACAGGCCGAACCCGTCCAGTTCGAACTCATGCAGCTTTGTGTCATGGTCAGGCGATAGACGGTCGGTTGAGCGATCAGCGTGCCCGTCGCGTCCCTGGCGTGCGGTGTCAGGGGCGAATAGGTGTTGACGGTCTCAGGCGCCGGCTTGCCGCTGGCCGGAATGGGCAGGGTTACTGTGGCGACGGCACCGTTATTGGTGTTGTAGGTATAGGTGGTGGTGACGCCATTGGCGTCGGTCGTCGTCACCGGCTTACGGCACCATTTGGCGTCCGTGAAGTTGACCAGGTCGCAGCTGGTGTAGGTGGCCGAGGTGATGATCGATACACCCGGCGTCACGACATAGTTGCTGGCGCCGCCTTTTGGCACCACCGTCGTCGTCGTCACACGGCCATAGCTGTCATAGGCGTACTGCGTGAAGCCGCCTGTCATGGCGCTGCCATCCGGATTGACGGTCATGGTCAGATAGCCGGTCGTGGAATCGTAGGTGTTGGTGGTGACGCGGGCGGCTTCGTCGGTCGCCGACTTGATCTTGGATCCGTCATAGCTGACGACGATGCTGCGGGTCTTGGTGTTCGGCTGGGTGACCATCGTGGTGATATCGCCGGTGCCCGTGTCCTGGCTATAGGCGTAGTTCCAGGTCTGTCCGGCATAGACGACCGAAGACACCCGCCCGGCCCAGATCCCGCTGGTATTGTAATTATAGGTCTTGGTCACGCCCAGGGGCGAGGTCAGGGTCACGCTTCCCGTGCCGAGCGTATAGCTGATCTGGGGCGTACCGTTGCGCGATAGCGTCGTCGTCGCGCCGCTGGTGCTCAATGTGACCGACGGCGCGCCGCCCGGCGGTGTACAGGCCGCCACCGTACAGGTCGTGATCGAACTGTTGACTGCGGCAACGCCAGTGACCTTGTAATTACCGTCGACCGTATATTTCAGCGCCCAGCCGAGCGAACTGCTGACAACGCTGATGGCCTTGGCATCGCCGGAAACCACCGTATAGCCGATGCTAACGACCTCACCATCCGGCTTGGTGATCGAGGTCATGGGGCCGAAACTTGGAACGCCCACGGCTTGAACGCCCGTCGTCATTGTCCGGTCGTAGACCGCCGTCGTACCGTCTTCCAGCCGCACGGTGCAGGTGCCCGTCCGGTCGGTCCAGATCGTCGTATAGCTGCCGGTGCAGGTCAGCGTCGCCGAGCCGGTGCCTTCCTGCTTGTAGGGGCCAGCCTGATAGGTCGTCGTCGTACCATCGAAATAGCCGACCTGGAAGCGAAAGGTCGCGCCCCCGAAGCTGGCATTGTAATAGAGCTTGGCGGCGGTCGCAGAGTTACCGTTGAAGGAGATCGGTACGCCCTGGGTGGTCAGCAGGCCCGAGAAGTTATCGACATCGCGCAAAGTCGCTGTTTTGTCCAGATAGACCTGCGTCGAGCGGCCAAGGCCGCTACCACCGACGCCCACGCCGACATCGAGTCCCGGCAGAGTGAAGGTCCCCGTCGCCAGGTTGACTCCATTCGAGTCCGTCGTCTGGAGAAGGGGCGGCTGCGATACGGACTGCGCCGCCGATTCGCCCGCGGCCAGAATCCCGGCCATGGCAAATACGACGCCCAAAACTTTGGCGCACACAGACTTAAGGCTGGTCATGCCCCCGTCCCCCCGATTTATTAAATTACAATTCCTGTATCAAAAGCACGGGAAAATTGAATCGCGCAATAGGAGTGCAGCGGGCAAAACTCCCGCCGCCTGTGAATTAACTATAGAAATTATTGATTTTTCACATGGAAAATAAATAAAAATATTTTCCTTGCGCGAGTGCACAGCTCACGCGATCATTTCCTACAACGACATGAGGGGGAGGTTCATCGTGCGGTTGTTGTCGCTGGTCTTGGTGTGCGCGGGTCTTGCGTTGGGTGCAAGGGCTGCCGAGGCCCAAACCTACAAATATGACGACAAGGGCCGCCTGATCCAGGTCGGTAACGCCAACGGTCTGACCACAACATATGTCTACGACAATGCCGATAACCGGACCTCTGCCGTCACGGTAGCCAACCACGCGCCGACATGCAGCAATGGCAGCTATCAGTTTCCGATTCCAACCAATGTTCCGCCACAGGCGGTCTCCGTATCGACGACATCGATCTTCACCGGAAACTGCACCGACGCCGACGGCGATACGCTGACTGTGACAAACCCCGCCCTGCCCCTGAATTTCACTATCGCCGCCGGTCAGGCCATTCCCTATTCCTTCACCGTATCGGACGGCAAGGGCGGAACGGCCACGGCGACCGAGACCTTCACACGCCCCTAGGCCGCCAGGCGCCGCCTGAGCAGCTTCAGCACGCACACCTCTTCCGGACGCAAGCCGCCTTCATCGAGCACGTCCTCGATCTCGCTTTCGACCTGGTCGATCAGGTCGCCGTCGAGATAGGCGTTGATCACCTCCGGGTGGACATAGGATTTGCGGCACACCGACGGCGTATTGCCAAGTCTTGCCGACACCGCCTCGATCGCCGCGACCACATTCTTCTTCGCCTGGGCCTCGCCGTCATATTCGCGGTATTCGATCAACGCCAGGGCCGCCAGCACCGTCCCCGTCCAGGTGCGGAAATCCTTGGCGGTGAAGGGCTGGCCCGTGATGTCGCGCAGATAGGCGTTGACGTCGCCGGAGGTGACGTCCCTCACCTGCCCGGCCTCGTCTATATATTTGAACAACTCCTGGCCCTCGATATCGGCGCAGGCGCGGACCACGCGGGCAATGCGGCGGTCGCTGACCCTGAGGTTCCATTCCTTGCCCGACTTGCCCCTGAAGCGGAAGCGGATGGTCGAGCCTTCGACCGCCACGTGTTCGTCGCGCAGGGTGGTAAGGCCATAGGAGCCGTTGGTGCGGGCGTATTCGTCGTTGCCGACGCGGATCAGCGTCTTTTCCAGCAGCGCCACGACCGTCGCCAGCACTTTTTCGCGGCCTAAGGATCGCTGTGCCATGTGCGCGGCGACCGCCGCACGAATCTGCGGCAGCGCGTCGCCGAAGGCCAGCATGTGCGTAAACTTGGTGGCGTCGCGGCAGGCGCGCCAGTCGGCATGGTAGCGGTATTGCTTGCGGCCCTTCGCATCGATGCCGGTCGCCTGGATATGGCCGTTGGAATGCGGACAGATCCACACATTCCTGTAGGCCGGCGGAATGGCCAGCTTGCGGATGCGCATGATCTGCGCCTCGTCGCGGATACGTTCGCCCTTGTGATCGAAGAAGACGAAGCTCTTGCCGTAGCGGCGGCGCGTAAAGCCCGGCGCCGCATCGCTGACATAGCGCAGCCCCGAGGCCTTTGCGTGCATGGCCATGACGCTAAGGCCGCCGCCGGCGCAAAAACGATCAGGAAGCCGTGCGCGCCGCATAAAGACGCCATAGCCCACCCCACCTACGAAGATTTTCGTTGACTCGTTACGAAGACCTTCGTATCCTCATGCCATGACACAGTCGCCGACATCCGAAGTACCGTTGAAAAAGCCGACCGAGGCCGAGCTCGATATCCTGCGCGTCCTGTGGTCGATCGGCCCCGCCACCGTGCGCGATGTCCACGAGGTGTTGAGCGCAACGCGGACCACCGGCTACACCACCGTCCTCAAGACGCTGCAGATCATGACCGAAAAGGGCCTGACCGTGCGCGAGGAAGCCGGCAAGGCGCACATCTACAGCCCGGCCATGGCCGAGGCCGACATGCAGACCCAGCTGCTCAAGGATCTCAGCGAGAAGCTGTTCGCGGGATCGCCGGCGCTGCTAGCCATGCATGCCCTGTCGCTGCAGCCCGCAAGCGACGACGAGTTGAAACAGATCCGGGCGCTGATCGCCCGCAAGTCCAAAGAGTCCTGACTGACATCCCGGAGGGTACAATGATGTCGTTCGAGGTTCCGTTCGAAGCGCTGGGCCTTACCCTGGTGCACTTCTGCTGGCAGGGCGCGGTCATCGCCGGCGCGGCGCGCCTGGTGACCCTGGCGGCGCCCGGCCTGAGACCCGGACCACGCTACACGGTCCATCTTGTGGCCCTTATCGCCATGGCCGTAACCGCCGTCGCGACCTTTGGATGGGAATGGACCCGGCTGGCCGGCCACGAAACCCTGCCGTCCGACGTGCTGTCGGTGGCGCGCGTCAGCGCGGCCTCGGGTTTCGCGTTCAAGGACGTCCTGCCCTGGCTCGACACGATCTGGGCGCTGGGCGTCATCGGCCTGTCGCTGCGCATGATGGGCGGCCTGTGGCTGATCCATCGCCTGTCGGCGGAGGCCCAGGCCGTCCCTGCCGCACTCGAAGCCCGTTTTGCCGCGGCGGTGCGCGCCGTGGGTCTGAAAAACGTCCGCCTGCGCATGCACGCCGGCATCGACGGCCCGTTCGTCGTCGGCATCGTCCGCTCGATCGTCTATCTGCCGGTTTCGGCCGTCAGTGCACTCAGCCCCGACCAGCTCGACGCCGTCTTGGCGCATGAGCTCGAGCATGTCCGCCGCGCCGACTTCGCCTGGAACCTGCTGCAGACGGCCATCGAAACCCTCTTCTTCTATCATCCGG
>CAKZJB010000083.1 GCA_936940865.1 uncultured Asticcacaulis sp.
CCCCGCCATAGTAGCCATCGCCGCCGTTGGCGCCGTCGAACCAGACCTCGTAAATTTTACCGTAGCTGGTCAGCAATTCCCGCAACTGGTTGAAGTAATACTCGACGTAGGCAGCACGACCGTATTCGGCATGATTGCGGTCCCAGGGCGACAGATAGATTCCGAATTTCAGCCCATGCCGAGCACATGCCTCGGCGACGTCCCGAACGATATCGCCTTTTCCATTCTGGAACGGGCTGTTCCTGATGCAGTGTTCGGTGAAGCGGCTGGGCCAAAGGCAAAAACCGTCATGGTGCTTCGCCGTCAGGATCAGTTGTTTCAGGCCGGCCTTTTTAAAGGTGGTCACAATTTGCCCGGCATCGAAGTCAGAGGGGTCGAAGATCCGTGAATCTTCGTCGCCTTGCCCCCATTCCCGGTCCGTGAACGTATTCACGGTGAAGTGCAAGAAGCCATAAGTTTCAAGCCTATGCCATGCCAGTTGGCGCGGAGACGGGGTGGCCCCGAAGGATTTTGGGCCTGACCGTGCAAATGCAGGTCCCTGCATCGCGGCCGCGCCGAGGCCTGACGCCGTTGCAACGAGAAGAGAACGTCGGCAGGGGGTCATGTCGTGTCCTTATTAAGGGGTCGCGCTGTCGACAAGGTCTTGTGAGTGATTTGGAATTTATATTACATGTTGTGAGAAAAGTGAAAATATGTTTCAAAATCCCGATCAGAGTGCGGGATCTTCCGTTTGCCCTGCTGGCATCGGGGGGAGGGCGGCCGCGCCCGTAGATGGCAAGGGCGGAGAAATCCAATGATTGGACGCAGAGTGTTTTTATCGGGCGCCGGATCGCTCGTTGCGACCATAGCCGCGGATGCCACGGCGGCAGCGCCGTCACGATCCTCACGCTATCTGTTCAGCTATTTCAAGAACAAGGACAATGGTGCCGCGGGCGCACGCCTCGCGATCAGTCCCGACGGCCTGCGGTTTGACGCCGTGAGGGGCGGTGAGTCCGTCATTACGCCGAGCGACGCCGGCAACCTGATGCGCGACCCCTGTATTGCTTACGATCCCCGCCATGACCGCTATCACATGGTCTGGACCATGGCCTGGGACGGCATGTCCATCGGCTATGCCAGTTCTCCGGACCTGATCAAATGGTCGGCCCAGCAGGCCATACCCGTGATGAAAGACTTCCCGACGGTCAGAAACAGTTGGGCACCGGAAGTCCACTTTGATGATGCATCGAGGACCTTTATCATCTTCTGGTCCAGTTCCGTTAACAGGGTAACCCCCAATACGCCGCCCGACGGGGAGGGGAATTACGATCACCGCATCTATTATACGACGACGGACGATTTCATCTCGTTCTCGAAGACAAGGATACTGTTCGATCCCGGGTTTAGCGTAATCGACGCCACTTTTGCGCGTCGGGGCGGCAAGCTGTACCTGATTGTCAAGGACGAAAGGATAAGGCCTGAACACAAATATCTGGTATGGGCCGAAGCGGAGACGATGACCGGTCCCTTTGGTCCGGTGTCCCCCTCCTTCTCGCCGTCCTGGGTGGAGGGGCCGACCGCGACGCAGATCGGCCGCGACACCGTGGTGTTTTTTGACCGCTACACCCACAATCGGTACGGCGCCGTGGCCACCCGTGATTTCCGGCATTGGCGCGATATCAGCCACAAGATCAAAATGCCGGCCGAGGCCAGTCATGGGACCGTCATCCAGATCCCAGAAAAAACCTATCAAGGGCTGCGAGACTACCTTTAACGCGCGCGAGCCCATTTACGAGCTAACTCCCGATAAAGGCACTGTACATGGTAAAATCGCTCGCTGTCCTCGGTACCCTGCTCCTGTCCCTGCAGGCGACGGCTGCCACAGCGGTACAGCCGGGCATCGCCCCCAAGCCCCTCTATCGCGATCCGATCGATGACGGGGCCGCCGACGTGTCGCTCATCTATGACCGGGCCGTCCATGACTGGAAAATGTTCTACACCAGCCGCCGGGCAAGGATGAGGGCAGCCGATCCCAGCGATGTCGCCTGGGTTCACGGCACGCCGATCGGCGTCGCCCGGTCGAAGGACGGTCTGAACTGGCACTATACGGGCACTGCGCGCTTTCCTGCCGAATGCACGGGCGAGACGTTGTGGGCGCCGGATCTTTTCTACGACAAGGGCATCTACCACATGTGGTTGTCGGTCGTTCCAGGCATCTATCATCACTGGGGTGAAGCCGGCGCGACAGCCAGGATCGTTCACCTGACCAGTCCGGATTTGCAGACCTGGTCATGCTCGGACACCGTCGATCTGAAGTCGGAGCGGGTGATAGACGCCGACGTCTTCAAGGTCGGCGACCATTACAGGCTCTGGTACAAGGACGAGAGACGCGACAGCCGCATATTTGCTGTCGATTCTTATGATCTCGTCCAGTGGTTTCCCGAAATCGCGCAGCCAGCCAATGACGAAGATGGCGAAGGTCCGGCCGTCTTCAGGTTCGGCGGATATTACTGGTTGATCTACGACGCCTGGCACGGGCTGAGAGTCCTGCGATCCTGCGACGCGCACCATTGGACGGCTCAGGCGGACACTATCCTGCAGACGCCGGGACAGGTCGAGACGGATAACGGGCCGGCAAACCATCCCGATATTGTCGTGACCGGTAAGGGCAAGGCGCAGCGCGCCTTCATCTATTACTTCGTCCACCAGTCGAACGCCGCCGAGGCCAGGACGGACCCCTACTGGCACCAGCGTACGGTCATCCAGGTAGCCGAACTCCATGTGGCCGCCGGGGGGCTGACGGTCTCGCGCGACAGGCCCGTGCATGCCCGGCTGGGCTTGCCCGCTCCCGGAGAAGGCAAGTAAGCCTGCCGGCTGTCAGAGCCATCGGAACGACGGCGGCCGATCGGCCGGGCCTGAGCCGAAGGCCGGGTTCGGCACGTCCGACATGGTGAAGCGCAGGGTGCCGCCGCCCATCAGCTGGGCGTGGCTGATCCACGATTTCGTGTACGGCTTGCCGTTCCATGTGACGCCCTTGATGTAGACGTGGGCGTCGTCGACGCCTTCGGCCAGGATGGTCAGGCTCTTGCCGCCTGGCAGCTTGATTTCGGCCTTCGGGAACAAAGGCGAGCCGAAGACATAGACGGTGCTGACCGGATCTACGGGATAGAAGCCCAGCGCGCTCATGATGTACCAGGCGCTCATCTGGCCGCAGTCCTCGTTGCCCGCCAGGCCGTCGGGTTCGGCGCGGTATTGCGATTTCAGCAGCATGCGGATCCGCGCCTGGGTTTTGTGGTGGGCGCCGCAATAGGCGTAAAGATAAGCGATATGGTGGCTGGGCTCGTTGCCGTGGATGTACTGGCCGATCAGCCCGGACATGTCGGGCGGGGCCTCCGGTGGCAGATCGCTGGGCGCGTTGAACAGGGCGTCGAGCTTGGCCTCGAACGCCGCATCGCCGCCGAACTGGGCGATGTGGCCATAGACATCGTGCTGGTTCAGGAATGTCGCCTGCCAGGAATTGCTTTCGGTATAGTCCCACCAGACCGTCGGGTTGTGGCCCATGCCGCGCGGATCGAACGGCTCGGCCCAGGTGCCGTCGGGCAGGCGCGGACGGACGAACTGCATTTTCGCGTCGAAGACGTTTCTATAATTCTTCGAGCGGGCGCGTAAGGATTCCGCCGAGGCGGCATCGCCGGCGGCGTCGGCGATGCGCGCCATGGCCCAGTCGTCATAGGCATATTCGAGGGTTTTGCTAACCGACTGGTCCTCGAGATCGCAGGGGATGTAGCCGCGCGTACGATAGTCGACCAGGCCTTGCGCGGGGCGTTCGAAGGCCACGGGCTTGTAGACCGCCCAGGCCTTCTTCGCATCGATGCCCGGCAGGCCCTTTTGCAAAGCTTCGGCGATGACGGGCGCCGAATGCCAGCCGATCATGCAGTGGGTCTCGATCCCCTGCAGCGGCCAGATGCACGGCCCGTCCGGGCTTTCATAGCCCATGTCGATCAGGTTGCGCGCAAAGCCGGCGGCGCGGTCGGGCGCGATGAGCGTCATCAGCGGATGCCAGGCACGGTAGGTGTCCCACAGGCTGTAGGTCGAATAGTTGTCCTGGCCCTGGGGCAGGTGATGGACGTCGGTATCCATGCCGCGGTAGCGGCCGTCGGCGTCGCTGAACAGGGTCGGCGCCATATGCGCATGATACAGCGCCGTATAGAAGATTTTGCGGTCGGTGTCGGATGGCGTCTCGACGCGGATACGCGCCAGCTCGGCGTCCCAGGCGGAAATAGCCGCGGCGCGCACGCCGTCGAAATCGAAACCCGGGACGTCGGCCGCGAGGTTGGCGATGGCGCCGTCTATATCGACCGCCGAAAGCCCGACCTTGACCAGCAAGGGCGCGTCGAGCGCGCCGAAGTCGAAGACCGCCTTCAGCGCGGCGCCGTCGATCATGGTCGTGCCGGCCTCGGCCGGGCGGTCGTTGCTGTAGAACCGGGCTGTTGTCACCGGCTTCGACAGCCTGAGCGCGAAATGGATGACGCGGCCGCTGGCCCATTGCATGACGCGGCGCGAACCGACCAGGGTGTCGTTGCCGATCAGCTTCAGGTGGGCGTCCGCGACCTGGCAGAGGGTGGCCTCATTGCCCTGGCTGCCGTGGCGCCAGTCGATCAGCAGGCGCGCCGGCTGGCCGGCCGGGAAGGTATAGCGATGGACGCCCGCCCGCCTGGTCGCCGTCAGTTCGCAGCGGATTCCGGAGTCGAGGTCGAGCCGGTAGTAGCCCGGAACCGCTGTTTCTTTCGCGTGGTCCAGATGGACCCGGTGGCTGTTTTCGGGGGCCCCGAGCGTGCCGGGGTTCAGATGCACGTCGCCGGTGAACGGCATGACCAGCAGGTCCATCAGGTCGCCCACGCCGGTGCCGGACAAGTGGGTATGCGAAAAACCGAGCAGGGTCGTGTCGGCATAGTAATAGCCCGACGAGGCATCCCAGCGGGCATTATCGGTGTCCGGGCTCAACTGGACCATACCGAAGGGGACGGAGGCGCCGGGATAGACGTGGCCGTGGCCGCCGGTGCCGATCATCGGATCGACCTGGCCGGTCAGCGAGCGGGGCGCTGTCGGGGCAGCCTGTCGCGCTATGGCTTTTGAGGCGAAGGCAGCGATACCCGTGGCGGCGGCGGAGGCGAGCAGACGGCGGCGTGAGAGCATGACGTATCCCTGTCGTTTTGATTATGTCTGAATTCAGTGTTGCTGGGCTGCAAAGGCACGCGAGCTGACTCCAGGTCACTGGTCGGTCGCGTACATGTTCCTCATATGCGAAATGGTCGGAAATTGTCTTGTGTCAGGCTTTCAGCAGTGGATGCAGGTCGGATCGAGGAGGTCGCGCAGCAGCGGGTCCGAGGCTTCCCAATCCTGGATTGCGGGATGCAGCAGGAACGCCTTTCGGGCGACCAGGCGAGCAAACGGATCGGCCGGGAGGGCGCGGGCGGCCTTGATGGCCGCGCGCTCATAGGCCTTGATCGCCGTGACCAGTCCGCGTGTTTCGTCCGGCAGGCGCCCCAAGGCTTCCGGAACGATGCCGGCACGGCTGATCTGGCAGGCGGTCTCGATGACGTCGTTGTCGTCGAGGTCGGAAATCGTGCCGCGATTGCGCGTATTGACGATGATTCGCGATGGCGTATCCGAGCTGAGGGCGCGAATCACGTCCATGGCGATGACGTGATAGCCACTGGCGACGCGGAAGGGGTCCATGTCGAAGGTGGCGTCGGGATCGAAGGCCGAGCCGCCGTGGCCTTCGAGGCGCATATAGGACCCCGAGCGGCGGTTGAGGTAGGCGGCGTAGGCGTCGACTGCCAGGCCGGGATCGTTGGCCCGCAGATGGCCATCGAGGGTCTTCAGCAGGTCCTCGTTGAGCTTTTCGACTTCCGAACCGCGGCTGCCGCCGTGCGTTACCTGGTTTTCCAGCGCCTTGCGCCGGCAATAGTAGAAATAAAGATACTCGGTCGGAATCAGGCCGAGTTGCCGGATCATGTCGGGATCGAACAGGGGCACCGTATAGGCGGCCGCCAGCAGCCGGTCGTCGTTCAGCACGCCCTCCGTAACATCGCGGCCGTCGACGCTGATCTTGCGAATCCATCCCAGGTGGTTGAGGCCGACATATTCGCAGTGAACGCGGTCGGCCGACACGTCGAGCGCCCGTGTCAGGTTGTGGATCAGCTCGGTCGGCGTGTCGCAGATGCCGACGATCTTCGCGTTCGTATGGGTCGAGACGGCCTGGGTGACAAGGCCGGCCGGATTGGTGAAGGACACCATCCAGGCCTCGGGATTGAGCTTCGCGACAAGATTTGCCTGCTCCAGCACGATCGGCACCGTGCGCAGCGCCATGGCCGCGCCCGCCGGGCCCGTCGTCTCCTGGCCGGGATAGCCGTTCCTGATCGAGGCCAGTTCGTCGGCGGCGCGTGAGCGGATGCCCCCGACGCGGATAGAATGCATGATGAAGGCGCAGCCTTCGATGGCCTCTTCGATGCGTTTGGCGACCGATATCCTTAAGGGGCCGTCCTCGCGCGCCACGATGGCGCGGCCGAGAGACGCCATCAACTCGGCCCGCTGCGTGTCGGGGTCGTAGAGCACCATCTCGGCGATGCCGAGCGATTTTGCCAGTTCGTTGATGCCGAAGATGACCAGCGGCGTGCGGATGCCGCCGCCGCCGATGAGCGAAACCTTGAGGGAGGAGGTCATGACTATATCCTGATGTCTTCGCGGCCTGGCAGGGCATCAAGCGCCCCGGCCACGCGGGTGGAAAGCGCGCCTACAATGCAGGCGCGGCGTAATCTCTCTTCGGGTGAGACGCCGTCGAGCAGGGCGTCGATAAAGCCGGCGTCGAAGGCGTCGCCGGCGCCGGTCGTGTCTATGGCCTCGACCTTGGGCGGGCGGGCATGGATGCGCTGTCCGGACACTTCGGTGGCCGCGCCGCGCGCACCCTGTTTGAACATGGGGTTTTTCAAATCCTGTGCGCGGGCCTGGGCGAAAAAGGCGTCTTCATCCCGGCTGCCGCACCACAGCTCGGCTTCCTTTTCGTTGGGCAGGAAATGGTCGATGGCGGTCAAGGTCGCGGTGTTGGCAGGGTCCGCCAGCCACTGCGGCTGGTAACCGACATCGAGCGAGGTCGTGCAGCCGGCGGAGGCGAGAATGGGCAGGATGTGCGCGGCGACGGCTGGCGCCAGCGGCAGGGCGATATGGACGTGCCGTGCCGCCGTCATGTCGGCTATGGCTCCCGCGGACAACAGCAGATCCGGCAGGCTCCTGTTGACACCGACGTGGGTAAAGAAGGAGCGGTCCTGGCGGGTGGATACGCTGACCGTCACGCCGGTCGAACCGCTCGTCGTCACGCGCAAACCTTCGGCGCCAAGGCCGAACTGGCCGAGGCGGGCGGTAATCCAGGCCGCATCGGCCGCGCCGATCAGGCCGAGCAGCTTGACCGACCGCTCAAGCTTCGCCAGGCCGCAGGCGGTCGTGGCCGCGCCGCCGCCGACTTCGCGGGTATAGGCATCCGTCGTGACCTCTTCGCCGGGGCCGGGCCAGGCGGCAAAACCGGAAAAGACATGGTCGATATAGATTTCGCCGACGACCACGACGTCACAAGTCTTGACGGTCATTGTACGGTCTCCGGCACGGGTGCGAACGGCCATTCGCGGCGGCGCCAGGCCATGGCGATATAGACCAGGCTGCCGGCGACGAAGACGCCGATGCCGAGCGCGATATAGACCGGCTTGCTGGTCGTCAGGATATAGATCCAGCCGGCCAGCGACAGCAGGGCGGGCAGGGGGAAGAGGGGCATCCGGTAGGGCATGCCGATCGACTTGAGATAGTTGCGCCGGACAATGACGCCGATGCATTGCAGGCTGTACTGGAACAGGGTCTGCACCACGATCAGCACCGAAATCAGGGCGTCGAGCTTGACCAGGCAGCACACCGCCGACAGCACGCCCATGAAGATCAGCGACACGGTCGGAAAATGCCCCTTGGGATGGATAGCGGCAAAAGGCTTGAAGAAGAGGCCTTCGGTAGCGGCGGCAAACGGCACGCGCGAATAGCCGAGGAGCACGACATAGATCGATCCCCAGCCGGCGATCATGATCAGGACGGCGACGGCTATGCCGCCGGGGCGGCCGTAAAGGGCGTGCATGAAGTCGGCGACGACCGCCGTGGAGCTGCCGATCTGGCGCCAGGGCAGGGTGCCCATGATCGACAGGTTCAAACCGAGATAGAGGATCATGATCAATAGGATCGCGCCCAGGATCGAGGCCGGGATGACGCGCTGGGGCGTCTTCACCTCGCCGCCGATCTGGCAGATGTTGGAATAGCCGCCGTAGTCGTAGACGGCGATCAGCGTCGCCGAGCCAAGCCCCGCAAAGAAGCCGGCGTTCAGGCTGAAGGCGTTTGGCGGAAAGTCGAAGGCGCGGCGGGCGTCGAAATGGCTGGCGCCCGAAACGATGATCCAGATGAAGGCGCCGATGACGATGACCGTGGTCACGATCGAAATGACCTGGACGGAACGGATATTGCGATAGAGCAGGGCCGTATTGACCAGGCACAAAAGTGCGGCCAGGCCGACCAGGGTCCAGTGGCCGAGCGCCGGAAAGATGTAGCTCAGATAGTTGGTGAAGCCGACCGCGCCGGCGGCGACGTTGAGCGGCCCGTTGAGCAGGGTCTGCCAAAGGAACAAAAAGGCGAAGAGCTTGCCGAGGCTTCGCTCGCCGAACAGGCGGCGCAGGAACGCATAAGAGCCGCCGGAATGCGGCATGGCTGCGCCGAGCTCGGCCCAGACAAAGCCGTCGCACAGGGAAATGAAGGCGCCCAGCACCCAGCCGGCCAGGGCCTGCGGCCCGCCCATGGCGGTCAGCGCCAGGGGAATGGTGATGAAGGGCCCGATGCCCACCATGTTGAGGATATTGGCGGAAAGACCCCCCCACAGCCCCACGGCGCGGTCGGGCGCGGGCGCTTCGGGAGCGGAATGAGAAGGCGCAGCCGACATGCGGGCGGTCTCCTGGACGCGAGCTATGATGGGAACGCTACATTCGGTCACGACGGTACCGACGGCTTTCAAGATGGATAAACAAAATTGAAATATCAATTGCAAAAATATCAAATTTGGAAAATATATTTCCTATAAAAACTCGGGAGGCGCGGACATGAACCGACGCGAGGTGTTCAAAAATACCGGCGCCATTGTCCTCACAGGCTTTCTGCCTGATATAAGACGCAAAGCCTTCGCCTCAGCGCCGGCCAGCCGCCGTGAGGACCTTTTGCTCGATCGGGGCTGGCGCTTCTTCGAAGGCGACATACCGTTTCCGGAAATTCTCAGCCAGGACGATTCTTATGACAATGCCAAGGCCGGCAAGGCCTGGGGCGCGGCCGCCGCTGGCTTCGACGACTCGGAATGGCAGGCCGTCACCGTGCCGCACGACTTCGTCAGCTTCCAGCCGATCGAACAGGACGCCAACCGCGCAGAGGGCTATCGCAAGCGCGGCATCGCCTGGTATCGGACAAGCTTCGAACTCGGTCCGGAGGACTACGGCAAGCATATCGAACTGCAGATCGAAGGGGCTGCTACCTTCGCTACCGTCTGGTTCAACGGCACGGTCGTCGACCGCAACTGGAGCGGCTATAACAGCATCTATGCCGACCTGACGCCGCTGGCCACATTCGGCGATGCCATCAATACCCTGGCCATCCGCGTCGACGCTCATGCCATGGAGGGCTGGTGGTATGAGGGCGGCGGGCTTTACCGCCCGGTGCGCATCGTCAAGCGCAACCCCGTCCACATCGTCACCGACGGTGTCTTTGCCCATCCCGTCAAGACCGGCGACGGCTGGACCGTTCCGGTCGAGGTCACGGTACGCAACATCGGCAAGGCAACGGAGGCCGTAACGATCGTCTCGACGCTGAAGGACGATCGCGGAACGATCGTTGCAACGGCCCGCGGACAGACGGGTGTGCCAGCGCTCGACGAAACTGTTGCGCGTTTCGACATCCGGGTCGTGGCTCCGAAACTGTGGAGCGTGGACGACCCGGTGCTTTATTCCGTCGAGACTTGCCTGATGGACGTGGAAGCGTGTCTGGATTCTGTCTCCACGATCTGCGGCTTCCGCATCATCCGCTTCGATGCCGACAAGGGTTTTTTCCTCAATGACAAGCCGCTCAAGATCCAGGGTGTGTGCCTGCACCAGGACCATGCCGGTGTCGGCACGGCCATACCCGACTCGATCTGGGAGTTCCGTATCCGACGGCTGAAGGCGCTGGGCTGCAATGCCATCCGCTCGACGCACAACGCGCCGTCGAAAATCCTGCTCGACCTGTGCGACCGCTATGGCCTGATGGTCATGGACGAGAACCGTCAATTCAATCCGTCGCCCGACTATATGCAGCAACTGCGCTGGATGGTGCGGCGCGACCGTAACCACCCGTCGATCATCCTGTGGTCGGTGTTCAACGAGGAGCCCATGCAGGGCTCGGAAGCGGGCTATGAGATGGTCCGGCGCATGGCCCACGCGGTCAAGCAACTCGATACATCGCGGCCGGTAACGGCGGCGATGAACGGCGGCTTCTTCACGCCGGTCAATGTCAGTCAGGCGGTCGACGTCGTCGGCTTCAACTACAATCAGGACAGCTACGACGCCTTCCACGCCGCCCACCCGGAGATGCTGCTGACCTCGTCGGAGGACACCAGCGCCTATAGCGTCCGCGGAGAATACGTCACCGACAAGGACAGGCGCCTGACGTCGGGCTACGACGATCCGCCGGCCGGCTGGGCGACGCACCGCGCCTCGTGGAAGATGATCGCCGAACGCGACTTCATCGCCGGCGGCTTCGTCTGGACGGGCTTCGACTATCATGGCGAGCCGTCGCCCTGGGGCTGGCCGACCAATTCGTCCATGTACGGCATCATGGACCTGTGCGGCTTCGAAAAGGACGCCTTCTATATCCGCCAGGCGCAGTGGATTCACGACCGGCCGGTCGTCGCCATCGTTCCGCACTGGAACTGGTCAGGGCACGAGGGCCAGCCCGTAAAGGTCATGGTCTGCTCGAACCTCGAGACGGTCGAGCTGTTCCTGAACGGGAAGAGCCTGGGCCACCAGACCGTGGACCGCTACGCCATGAACATCTGGATGGTGCCCTACGTGCCGGGACGGCTTGAGGCCGTGGGTTATCGCGCCGGGAAGGCGATGGCGAAGACGCAGGTCGAAACGGCCGGTCCGGCTGTGGCGCTGAAGATCACGCCCGACCGGCCCCGCATCGACGGCGACGGCAGGGACGCCGTGCCGTTCCGTATCGAGGCCGTGGACGCGAAGGGCCGCACCGTGCCGAGGGCGCAGAATGCCGTACGGTTCAAGGTCGAGGGCGGCGATATCATCGGGCTCGGCAACGGCAATCCCAATTGCCTCGAACCCGAGAAGGGAAGCGCGCGCTCACTGTTCAACGGCCTGGCCCAGGTCATTGTCCAATCCCGCGAAGGGACAGGCGGCGTCCTGACGCTTACCGCCGAGACGGACGGGCTGAAACCCGCCGTAGCGAAGGTGGCGGTGGCCGCGCGGGCAGCTCCGCCCCGTCAGTCCGCCACAACGTCGGTGCAGATCCTCGACTACTGGTACTGCGCGCCCGAGGCCGACACGCCCGAAGCGGCCTTGAAGAACATGCAGGTCGACATGACGAAGTGGGACGATTTCGGCCCGCGATGGCTGCACGATCCGCAACCGAAGGACGGCTATACCCTGGTTTCGGCGCACTTCATGCCGCACAAGCGCATTCAGCGCGAAGGCGGCGTGGTGCATTTCCCGAGCGTGACCTGCGCGGTCGATGTCTATGACGGCGAAACCCTGGCCGGGCGGAAAACCGACCCGGGGGAGGGGAGCCTAACCGTGCCGCTTAAGCCCGGGGCTGGCGAACGCCGCATCAACTTGCTGTTCAGGACCCCGGCGGGCCAGCCCTTTGCTTTCAAGCAGAACGTCATCGTTCGGCAAATTGTCCGTGCCCACTGATACTGGCCGCCTGCATGATCGACACAAAGACCGGAGGACCTGAACAATGACGATCGACCGCCGCCGTTTTGTCGCCAGCGCGGCAACTGCCGCAATGGCAATAGGTCTGCCGGCGGAGGCCGCGCCGCGAGGATCGCTGCTCGACGTCGAGCACGTGGTCATCCTGATGCAGGAGAACCGGTCCTTCGATCATTATTTCGGGGCTCTGCGCGGTGTCCGCGGTTTCGACGATCAGTATCCGTGGATACAGCCCGGCGGCGCGCCTGTTTGGATGCAGCGCCAGACGCCACAAGATGGCGGCGAGATTATTCGCCCCTTCCGTCTCGATACGCAGACCACGGCCGCCGGATGTCTGAAGAGCCTCGACCACAGTTGGAAGGGCAGTCACGACCGGTGGAAGCACTGGAACGTCTGGATGCCGGAAAAGGGTCCGTTCAGCATGGGGCATATGACCCGGGACGACCTGCCGTACTATTACGCGCTGGCGGATCAGTTCACCATCTGCGACGCCTATCATGCCTCGATCCACGGGCCGACGGGGCCCAATCGTCTATTCCTGTTTTCCGGCAGCAATGGTCTGAGCGCAGGTTATGAAGGGATATTCAACGTCACCAATGACGGGGTAGACGACAATCCCGGTGCCGACATGGCGCAGGACGACCCGAACTTCGCGGGACTGCCCTGGACACCGTACGCCGCGCGTCTTGATGCCGCAGGCGTGTCGTGGCGCGTCTATCAGGAATATGACAACTTTACCGACAATCCGCTCGGCTACTTCGCCTGCTTCCGCAACCTGGATCCGGCGTCGCGAGCCTATGCCCGGGCCCGCGCCTGGGTTCCGGGTTCGACGAAGGACAATGCCGATCAGACGCTCGGCGAGCCGCTCATTGCGGCCTTTGCAGCGGATGTTGCGGCCGATCGGCTGCCTCAGGTGTCCTGGATCGTCGCACCGTTTCACATGAGCGAGCATCCGGACGCGCCGCCGGCCTATGGCGAGGTCCTGACGGCGCGACTGATTGCGGCGCTGGCGGCCAACCCGGACGTCTGGGCGAAGACTGTCTTCATCCTCAATTACGATGAAAACGACGGTTTCTTCGACCACGTTCCGCCGCCGGTTCCGCCGACGCGCCCTGGCATGGGCGCAAGCACGGTCGATCTGGGCGGCGAAGTTTACAAGGGCGAGCCCGTAGGACTTGGCCCGCGCGTGCCGTTGATCGTTGTCTCGCCCTGGACGCGCGGCGGCTTCGTAAATTCGCAATTATCCGACCATACGTCCGTCATTCGTTTCCTGGAGCAGCGGTTCGGTGTTGCCGAGCCCAATATCAGTCCTTGGCGCCGCGCCGTTTGCGGTGACCTCCTGTCGATGTTCGACTTCGATGTCGACATGGCCCGACGCAGTGACACGAGTTGGCTTCGGGCGCTGCCGTCTGTTGATCATTACATGGAACGCAGCAACGACGCCTGCCGTGCAGGCGCCCCCGCCGTTGCACCGGCGCCAATGCCCCGGCAGGAGCCCGGCCTGCGGCGCGCCCGTCAGCTCGCTTACAAGGTGCATGTGTCAGCCTCCCGGCACGACCACACCCTGGCACTTCACCTGGTCAACGACGGCCCGATCGCCGCGACCTTTATCGTCGCCATGCCAGGAGCCGAGTTGGGCCCATGGCATTACACTGTCGATGCCGGGGACGCGGTAAAGGACGAATGGTCCTTGTCCGAACCGGGCGCCACGCTCGTCGTGTGGGGGCCGGCGGGCAGCGTTTGGAAGTTTGCGGCGCACGCGTGAAATCCAGGCCGTCCGTCACGGCAGGCACTGGCGCAATGGCGTTGACCTGATGAATGGAAATGCAGATATGAACCGTCGCGAACTGATGACAGGATTGATGGCGCTTGGCCTTGGCGGAGGGGGCGTCGCCCACGCGCAGACACCACCGATCGGCCGCCCGGCGATTGCCGCGCGCCGCTATACCAGCCCCGCGGTCGAGGCAGTTATCGTAAAAATGCGCAAAGCCATCGGCGACCCCAAGCTGCGGGCCCTGTTCGAAACCTGCTATCCCAACACGCTCGACACCACGGTCGAGATGGGCGAGGTCGACGGCAAACCCGATGCCTTCGTCATTACCGGCGATATCGAAGCGCTTTGGTTGCGCGACTCGTCGGCCCAGGTCTGGCCGTACCTGCCGCTCGCCAAAAACGACAAGGCGCTGAAAGTCCTGTTCCACGGCCTGATCCAGCGCCAGGCGCGCTCAATCCTGATCGATCCTTACGCCAACGCCTTCCTGAAGGACCCGGCGGCAATGACGACGCTGAGTTGGTCGATCGGCGATATGACGACGATGAAGCCCGGCGTCGCCGAGCGCAAATGGGAGATCGACAGCCTGTGCTATCCCATCCGGCTGGCGCATGGTTACCTCAAGGCGACCCGCGACAGGACGCCGTTCGACGACACCTGGCGTCAGGCCATGCAGACCGTGCTCCGGACGTTGCGCGAACAGCAGCGCAAGGAAAATCCCGGCTCTTACGTCTTCCAGCGCACAGCAGAGGCGCCGACCGAGACCCTGGCGCTCAAGGGCTACGGCAATCCGACGAAAAAAGTCGGGCTGATCCATTCCGGTTTCCGGCCGTCGGACGACGCCTGCACCTATCCGTTCCTCATTCCGTCGAACCATTTCGCCGTCGTCTCTCTGCGCCAGCTTGGAGCGATGTCCGAGACGACGGGGTTGGACGCTAACTTCGCCCACGATTGCCTTGCTTTGGCCGCCGAGGTCGAAACGGCGTTGAAAGCCCACGGCCTGATCGACGACTGCAAGGGTGGCAGGATATGGGCCTATGAGGTCGACGGCTTCGGCAATGCGCTCTTCATGGACGACGCGAATGTGCCGAGCCTGCTGGCCTTGCCCTACCTCAGCGCCATGGCAACCGACGATCCCGTCTACCGCGTGACCCGCGCCGCAGTGTGGTCGGACCGTAACCCCTACTTCTTCAAGGGCGCGGCGGGGGAGGGTATCGGCGGGCCGCATGAGGGCCTGCGGCTGATCTGGCCGATGTCGCTGATGATGCGGATTCTGACCAGCCAGGACGACGCCGAAATCCGCGCGTCGCTACAGATCCTGAAAACGGCCGATGCGAGTACGGGCTTCATGCACGAGGCCTTCGACCAGGACAACCCGGCAGTCTTCACCCGCGCCTGGTTCGCCTGGGCGAACAGCCTGTTCGGCGAGACCATTCTCGATCTCCATAGCCGAAAACCTCACCTTCTTGCCTGACCTGGACCTAGGCTGGATGCGGATCATACAAATTTTATGAAATTTTTATTACAAATGGCGTGAATTTGGAATGTTTGCGTCTCTTGTCATGTAGGTGGTCCAAATCCGCCTAGCACGCACGAGGACACGACATGAAGAAACGCCCATTGAAACTTGCGCTACTGGCCTCCGCCATGGCGCTTGGTGCCTATCACTCCGCCCAGGCACAGACGAATGACGCCCCCGCCGCCAAATCGAAAGACGACGTAAGCGTCGTGGTTGTTTACGCGACCCGGGACAAGGCGATTGCGGCCCAGATGAAGGCTACCAATACAATCACGGCCTTATCGAAGACAGACCTTGATCATACCGCAGTCCATAACGTCGCCGAGGCACTTGGTACCTTGCCGGGCGTCAACGTCATGAATACCGGCCACTCCTTTTTCGGCGGCATTGACGGGGCCTCGCGCGGCGAAGGCATGTTCGTTTCGCTCCGCGGCATGAACAGCGAGTACAATCTCAACCTGATCAATGGCGTACCTGTCGCGCAGGGTATGCCCTATTCGCGTGGTGTCCAGTTGAGTCTGCTGCCGCCTTCGGGCCTGCAGACGATCGTCGTCAACCTGACATCTACGGCCGACATGGACGGCGACGCCATTGGCGGCACCGTGGATTTCCGCACGCCTACGGCCTTCAATTTCAGCGGCAAGACCTATGCCAGCATCACCGCATCGGGTCGCGTCGAAAGCCGCGCCCGTGACTACGGCGACAACGGCACCGGCGGCGGCCTGGCGGCAGAGTTCGCCCATAAGTTCGGCAGCGCCGATCAGTTCGGAATCTATGCCAGCGCGTTCTACGATCAGCGTTCCTACGCCAACTCGGAATCGGCCGGCGTCATGTCTGCTCAGAATGACGGCGGCTGGGACTACCTGATCACGGACAGCACGGGCGCAAGCCATCCGTCCGTCGACAAGGCGGCCAACATGGTTCAGACGGGCCTGAACATCGGCGTGTCGACCGGCTCGACCTATCGCTGGGGCGGCAACACGTCGTTCGACTGGAAACTTGACGACACGACGACCTTGTATGCCCGCGCCTCCTACGCCCAGGCCGACACCGAGCAAAACTCGTCCCTGCTGCAGTATGTCAGTTCGACCAAGAGCCACAACCAGATCGGAACGAGCGATCGCTACATGTTGAGCGTCGACAAGATTTCGACGCGTGCCTGGTACGAGACCAACCCCGAAAAGGCGACGCTCTCGACCTTCACCGTCGGCGGCGAGAAGATCCTCGGCGACTGGACGCTGTCCGGCGACGCCTTCTACGGATACGGCCAGAACAATCGTCCGAACCATATCGAAGCTTCGGCACGTATCAACCAAAGCGACAATTATAACTCCGGGTCGACCCGCGTCCTTGGCGGGCTGTCCATCGGGTACGACAGCAATGGCTTCCCGATCCCTCTGTACACGACGCAGATCTACAACGACCTGAACAATTCCGAAACTGCGCTTCTCGCCCGCCGCGCCGGCGAACTGACGGCCGGTTTCTCGAACCAGGAAAAGGGCGGCCTCCGCTTTGACGCCCGCTACGACGGTCACGGTGGCGCCCTGCAGTGGATAAAGACCGGAGCCAAGTACACCCAAAGCCAGCGCTTCGTGTCGAACCGCGACTGGACAAACAGTCATTTTGCCAACCTGCTGGGCCATGGCGGTGAAACCTGGTCTTCGCTTGGCATTGCAACGAGCTACTACAACTCTGTTTTCCCGGGCATATATAACATCCGGGCGCCCAAGGTCGATCAGGCCAAGCTGTTTTACTATTTCTACAAGTACTTCGATGCCGCCTCGGCCGCGACCGATCTCTGCTACCTGAACTGCAATACCCAGAAGGGCACCGAGAAGGTCAGCGCAGCCTACGCCGAAGCCGACTATCAGTTCGGCAACCTGGAAGTCTTGCCGGGCGCGCGCTACGAGGGCACCCGCATCCACAACATCTTCTGGCTTGATGGCGCCTCGAAGTTTGACTCGAACAACTCGAACTTCAACAAGTTCCTGCCAAGCCTCTTTCTGAACTATCGCCCGAACGGCAGCAGCGTCTACCGGGCGTCGGTGTGGACTTCCTACACGCGTCCGCCCTTTACCCAACTGGGTGGCGGGGCCTCGACCTCGACCTCGGCAGACGGCACCACGGTCATCACCAAGGGCAATCCGAACCTTAAGGCCATCGACGCCGTCAACTACGATCTGTCCGGCGAATGGACGACGGCTGAAGGCGGACATGCAATGTTCGGTGCCTATTACAAGGCGCTGTCGCACTACATCTTCGACAATGGCTCGAACTATCTCAACAGCGCGACCTTGGTCGAAGGAAAGGTCTACACCACACAACCGCAAAACGGCGGCGACGGTCACGTGGCCGGACTTGAAATGCAGCTTCGCCAGAAGTTTGGCACGCTGCCGGGCTGGCTGTCGGGCTTCGGCGCAAGCATGAATGCCACCCGCCAGTGGACGTCGGTCGATCTCGGTTCCGATCTGGGATCCGGGCAGATCAAGCCGATGCAAAACGCGCCCGAATGGCTGGCCAACGCGTCCCTGTTCTATGAGCGCAACGGCCTCAGCGTCGACCTCAACTACAGCTACAAGGGGGCTTACCTGGTCGACTACGCGCTGATCGGGGGCACAGACCTGTGGGTCAAGCCGTCACGCCGGGTCGACCTGCATGCCGGCTACACGATCAATGATCACCTCAAGGTCGACGTGTCGGTGGCGAACCTCCTGAAGGACTACAGCTACTGGTCGCATATCGGCAAGAAGACGTACGCCATCAACGACATTGTCGATACTGGCCGTACGACCCTCGTGACGCTGAAGTACACCTACTAAACCCGCTTCCTCCGTCGCCGGCCGGACTTCCGCCGCGATGGCGCCTGTCCGGGAGAGACGTGCCGCTCTCCCGGACTTTTTTTAAGAAATACATGATGTTTCGATATGTCCTTGCCGCGTGCCTTGCCCTGACGCTGAGTGCTCAAGGCTACGCACAGGAGGCCCTGCCTCCGGTCCACGACCATGCCGCCGAGGCCGATTACAAAGACGGCGAGGCGGCGCTTCGCGAAGCGCTCATGCGGACGCAGAATGTCGGACCCGCGAAGAATATTATTCTGTTCATCGGTGATGGCATGGGCGTCAATTCGGTCACCGCGGGCCGTATTCTCGCCGGCCAGAAGCGTGGCCTGGACGGAGCCAGCTACCGCTTGTCCTTCGAAACTCTGCCGTCCAGCGGGCTGTCAAAGACCTATTCGGCCGACCGGCTGGTTACGGACTCCGCCAACGGTATCTCCGCGATCATGACCGGGGTCAAAACCCTCAACGGCGCCATCGGCGTCGATGCCCGCATTACCGGCGGACGATGCAGCGGAACGGCCGAAGCCCGCCTTGAAACCCTGGCTGAAACCGCCAAGCGGACCGGCCGCTCGGCAGGCGTTGTAACGACGGCGGGCGTCACCGATGCGACGCCTGCGGGTGCCTATGGTCACACGCCGAGTCGAACCTGGCGGGCGGACAGCGACATGCCGGCGGAAGCCGTGCAAAACGGATGTGTCGACCTTGCGCGTCAACTTGTCGAAGCTCCGGTCTCCTTGCGTCTTGACGTCGCCATGGGCGGAGACCTGGAGAAATTCCTGCCGGTATCCGATCCGCGCAAGGGCGAGCGTGCCGACAACCGCGACCTGGTACACGAATGGCTGAACCAGGGCCCGAAGACGGCCTTTGCAAGCGATCTGGCGGGGCTGGAACGGACAAGGCCGGACACTACAGATCGCCTGCTCGGCCTGTTCTCGCGCGGCGACCTGCCGTCGCCTGTGGATCCGGGCCATGTCGGTGTGCCGTCGCTCGATCAGATGACGGCAAAGGCCATCGCCATCCTGTCGCACAATCCCAAGGGCTATTTCCTGATGGTCGAGTCGGGATCGATCGACAAATGGCATCACGTCAATAATGCTTACCGCGCCTTGACGGATGTCGATGAGCTGTCAAAGGCGGTTCAGGTCGCAATGAATATGACCGACCCGCGCGACACGCTGATTGTGGTCACCGCCGACCACAGCCACGGGCTGATCCTGTCCGGTTATGAATCGCGTGATGCGCCCGTGCTGGGTCTCGCCGAAATCAACGGGACGCTGGTAACGGACCAGGGTGGACGGCCTTACACGATCCTGAGCTATGCGACCGGGCCTGGCGCGCATCGCGACGCCTCCGCCGGCTTGACACAGGCGCAGGCGACGTCCCCTGATTTCCATCAGCCAGCCCTTGTCTATTCCGACAGCGCGAAACATGCAGGGGAAGACGTACCCATCTATGCCGTGGGGCCGCAGGCGCATCTTCTGACGGGAACGCACGAGTCCAGCTATATCTACCAGGTCATGGCCTATGCGTTCGGCTTCAAGGCGTCACTTCAGCCGCGCCAGGACGGTAAGTAACGCGGCCGAAAGGGCAGGGGACGTGACAATGAGAGACTTTTTTCAGTCGGCCGACCGTCCCCCCAGGGGCTTACCCGTCCGGTTGCTAAGCCTCGGTCTTTGCGTAATGCTCGGATTGACGGTGGCCTCCGACACCTTCGCCGCAACCACTGCGCCTGCCGCCATACGGGCGCTCGCGATCGCAAGGCAATCACCATCGGCGGTTCGCGGCATGGCCTTTCTCGGGCGCCAGGCGCGTGCTATTCAGGATCCCGCCTTGCGCGCCGCGGCTCTCGGCGCCCTCGATCCAAATGCGTGCGTCCGCTACCGCGCGGGACTTTCCGCCATGCAACGGCAACAGGTTGTCGACGGGCTGGTCGCCGGCGGCTGGCTCAAGCCGCAGGATCATGCTGCGGTAGCGGACATTTTCCCCAACATAAAGGATGAAGACGGCAACTGCCCGCGGATCGCCAGTCCCATGCTTGCAGCGCCGGGCGGAAATTCGGGCAGCCACCACGACTGGCCGGGCGGGTTGGTAACACACGAAGCCTTCAATCTGGGCCAGGCGCTTGGCCTTGCCCGTCTATGGCATTCCGAACAGGGAACGGCCGTCGACCTGGACCTCCTGCGGGCGGCGATCATCTGGCACGACTGGGGAAAAACACTCGTCTTCCAGTGGAACGAAGATGGGACGGAGCCGGAGGAGCGTCAGATTGCCGGAACGGGGGCCCATCACATTATCGGCCTGGCGGAAGCCATGAGTCGCGGTCTCCCCGCCCGGCTGATACGCACCATGGCCTGTGCCCACGCAGCACCCGCCGACGGGCAGGAGGCGCAGGTCGCGGGCTGGCTGTCGGCTGCGGCCGTCATTGCCCGCGTCGATGCCAGGGGCCGAGGCTATCTTGACGGTGCATGGCCGCCCGAGTGCTTTATCCATACCCTGTCGGACCAGAACTGGATTGTCAGCGATCAGTCGTCGCAGGAGGCGGAACACAACCTGGCGCGCCTGGCCGGCCGCTACGGGCTAACCGCGGGCACATCCGACTATAATTGGAGACTGCGCTTGCCCGCTCTGGCCAGATTCGGCGCTCTGAAACTGTGGAAAGCGGAAGAATCGGGCGATGACGACGCGTTGTCAGCTTTGACGGACAAGATCGCGCAACCGGACCCGGGACCGCGACAACGCCACCGCTAACTCTAGAACATGTATGCGGCGGAAACACGAAACGTCTGCCCGGCATCGACAATGTCGGATACCGCCAGGTTGTTCTTGCCGATATGGGCCCAGTAGGTCTTGCTTCCGGTCAGATTGGTAACGCTGGCCTGCAGTTTCAGATGCGCCGACATCGCCACACTTCCGTTGAGGTCGAGAGCCGCAGACGGCCGGATCCATTTATCGTCCCAGGCCTGATGAAGGGATAGGGCATCGTATTCGGCAAGGTAGGCCGAACTGTAGCGATAGCGTAGCCCAAGTTCAGAAGCCTTGGCCTTGTAGCCAAGTTCAAAGGTGGCCAAGAGGCCCGGTGCGTTTTGCAAGGGTTTCCATGGACCGAGATCCGCGGTTCCGAGATCGCCCCGGGTCCACTGACGGGTCACGGCGAAGCTGACGTCCCATCGGGGTGACAGGACGAAATGCCCTTCCGTTTCAATGCCCAGCACCGTCGCTTTTCCGCCGTTGAGCGAGGTCAGGTAGCGCGTACCGGCGTCCTGGCGCAGGGTCGGGTTCGCAAGCCCGGCGCCACTATCATAAAGGTAGTCTCGCAAGTATTTCCCAAAGACACCTAAGCGTATCTGGTGGCCGCCGCCTTGCCACCGGAAGGTAAGGTCCGCATTGATTGCGCTTACGGGCTTGAGGTTCGGATTTCCGCCCTGAATGGTCGTCACGCCGCCGCTTGTCGATCGCGTCGTGTCGCCGGCGAGTTGCGAAAACGCCGGACGCATATAGGATCGCCACAGGGCTGCGCTGTAGGTGCGGTCCTCCGCAGGGTGCCACGCTATCAGGAGGCTGGGAAGCGCTTCGACGTAATCGGTGCGGCCTTCCTGCCAGTGCCCGAGTTGTTCGACTCCGTTTTCACTCGGGAGAATCCAGGACGAACTCCGAATCCCGCTCCATTCCTGCCGCCATCCTGGGGTAATTTGCCAGGCGCCCGACGTCAGGTGGAGCGCTGTATAGACGGCGCCCACCGTCTCATCGCCCCGGTGGGTGCCGCAGTTCTCGTTATTCTGGACGATGATGCCGCACGTATCGAAACTGCTGTCCGTGCGATAGGTTTGGAAGTACTGCTCGAGGCGCGAGCCGTCGACCCGTGGCAGACTCCAGGGGAACCGGCCGGGCGTGACAGCCGGATATGTACCCGTCGCCAAGCCGAGGTCCGACCAGGTCACGCCGGCTTTCCCGGTCAGGACGCCGAAATAGTCGTTACGCCAATCCCTGTATCGCGATTCAATCCGGCTTCTCATAACGCGGACGCCCCACTCGACATCCCCGGGCAAGGAGGTCGGGCGCCACCGGGCATCCACACCGCCGCCCACGCGCGCCTGGTAGGAGGTCTGCACTGTTAGCTGGCCGGCGCGGCGCGCAATCAGACGTGTGGCGGCGGCGCTCAAATCGGCGGCGATGTCCGGTGTCAGCACAGGAACAGGGTAGCCATCGGTATCGTAGACAATGGCGGGACCACCCAAGGTGCGCGGCAGATTGCCTTTGTTGATCCCGTCGGTCTCGTCGTCTCGGGCCGAGGCCTCCAGATGGTTCGGCCGGCTGAATTCGGAGCGGCTGGCAAAAACATAGGGAGCGATCTCGAAACGGTCCTTCGCGAACCTTAGCGTCCCTTTGACATTCGCCAGTTGGACCCGCTCCGGATTGGTCTCGTACCATACTCGCGTCGATACGGAGTCGACGCTTGCCTGATAGCCGCCGTTGCCCGCCTTCGTCCAGGAAACGGCCTGCGGTGTAATCTGCTCAAGGGTCGACGCCTGGTCCGTCTGCGCCCTGACGAGATTCATCCTGACGTCTGCAGTCAATCCTTCCCGAATTTGAAAACCCACATTGAGGACGCCTCCGCTGCGCTTCGTCGTTCCTTCCGATACGCCAAAATTGAGACCGGTAAGAACCAGATCCCGCTGCGGATCCCCAAGCGGCGCGGTTCCCGCGGACGTTGCCGCGGGGCTGAAGGCCCAGGCGCCGTCGTTTTGCGCGGCCATGATGCCGCCTGTCTCGGCGTTGGCAAAACTGCGCTGGTCGGCAAAAATGCTGAAATACGCTGCGACCTTGCCGGTCGATCCCAGCCGTCCGGCCACCTCCAGATTGCCGCCGCTGCCGGTCCCCGAACGCCTATAGTCATTGGCACGGCTCTCGAATGATCCCGACGCTGTGTATCTAACAAGGCCTCTGGTCACATAAGAAAAGGGATCGGGCGTCTGCCAGTCGATGGTGACGCCGATTACGTCGCCGGCCATGTCCGCGGAATTGCTGCGATACATAGCAACGGCCTGCAGATTGTCGGCCGGCAATACGCCAATCTGCAGGGCGCGCGAATAGGGCATCCCCTGAGCGATCGGCATGCCGTCGAAGAGGTGCAGGCTGTATTCGGCGTTGAGGCCGCGCGCGGCCACATACATGGACTCGCCCCGTGCCGCGCCGTCGATCCCGCCGATAAAGGATTGGCCCGTCTTCAGGATGTTAACGCCGCTCATGCGCGACAACACGTCGATGGCGTTGCCGCCCCGCCAGGCGCGGATCGTATCCTGGTCCGCCATTGACACATCGTCCGTCGCGAGGACAGGGGGGGGGGAGGGTTTCAATGAGGTGAGGGCCGGCCGCCTTCCAACCACCACGATTTCCGTTGTCCAGCTTGTGACCGCGGGGGCACGTCGGAGCGAGGAATCCCTGCTTCGCGGCTTTTCCACGATGATAAAGGCGTTTTCCCCGACCCGCTGCGCGACGAGATTACTGTCGGCCAAGACCTCGTTAAGGGCTGCCAGAGGAGACAACTGCCCGTGCAGGCCCCGGCTGACGTGCCCGCGTATGCGTTCCGAAGACACCAGCAGTTGGGTGTGGCTTTGATCGGCAATCATGTTCAGCACATCCGCCAGCGGAGCAGACGGCACATCGAAGCGCTGAATTTGTGCATGGGCCGTGGCAGCTAACGACATATACGCAACAGCGCTGCCCAGGATCAGATAAAGATGGCGACAACCGGTTTTTTTCGGCCAAATCGACTTTGCGAACACTCTCATTGCACATGCCGGGGACGCCTGCAGCGATGCTCGCAGACATGCTAATGCTTTGCTGACAACATCGCGACCAGACCATGTTTTCGGTACGCATGACATTTGGTCTCGATCACCACGCTCTAACACAGCAAGATCGCGATTTTTGTGACGCTGCCAGCCATTCGTTACGTGTTCAGTACCTGGCGCCATCGGCGTCCGCGGCCGCTATCCGAGGGGGCATCTTTATTTCCCTGTTTTCTTATTTTCCTCGCCTGGAGGCTGCCATCAGCACAGCAGGATCGGGTATTTCATTATGTCCGATTATGGCCCATGCGTTCCAATTGACAACGGCTGCCCATAAATATTGAGCCGTTGTGGCTTTTTTCCCCAAAATCGCCAGGGAAGAATCATCGGAATTTCAAAAAAAGCGAATAAAAGCGGCGTAATATTCACTGGCCTGCGTCAATAGTTAGGTGAGCGGACGGGTCAGTTGAGCGTGGACGAAGTGATCGACGAAAACAAGATCAGCGATGAGCCTGCGAGGCAAATCCGGGCTGTCGTCGCAGCCTTCGATGGCCGGTTACGCCGCTATCTTGCCCGCGGGGTAAAACCCGAAGACATAGATGACACAATACAGGAAATCTATGCGCGTCTGTCGCGTCAGGCAATGTCCCCGACGCCTCCGGCATTCAACGCAACCTACGTATTCAGGACTGCAGACAGCGTCCTTTGCGATATGTTTCGCCGGCGCAGAACACGGGGCTCCGACAGTATCGAGCTTCCCGAAACCCTGGCTGCAGACCAGCCGTCACCCTTCGATGAACTGCTTTGGCGACAAAACGCGGACCGGTTGCGGCAGGCCATCGCAAAGCTGCCCCCGGCCGAGCGTAAGGTTCTGCTGCAAAGCCGGATCGAAGGCCTAAGTCTAAATGATATTGCACTTAAAAATCGCACCCCGATGCGGACGGTGCAGCGACATTTGAGCCAGGCCCTGGCACAGTGTCGGGATTCTCTTAAGGAATGTGGATGGTTCGAAACCTGATTAACCTGCCCCCACGGCCAGCTGCCGACAGTCTGGAATTTGTGTCGCACCTGGTCGACGCGGATGCCGGCTTTCCGGACGGGGAGATCGCGTCCGTATGGGACGCGGTCGGCCTCCTGGCCCTTGATGATATTGCCGATGAGCGCCCGGTCGCCGTCGTCCGACGTCGGCCGATTCAGTGGGCGGCACTGGCCGCCCTTCTAGTCGCGACGGTAGGAATGGCTGTTTTTTGGCAGCAGCGGCCGGCCGAATACCGGACGGAGGCGGGCCAGCAGATGACGGTCTCGCTGAACGACGGCAGTACGATCATATTGAATACCGCATCCGATGTTCAGGTCCGCTTTCACGGACGCCAACGTGATATACGCCTGGTTTCAGGCGAAGCCTATTTCAGGGTGGCGCATCGTACGGACCGCGATCCCTTCTTCGTCACTTCGGGGGGGGCGCGTATTCGCGTAACGGGTACGCGCTTCGCCGTTAATCTTCACGCGAACGGAAATACCGACGTTGATCTCCTGGATGGGCGCATATTGGTAGGTAAAGCTTCCGACACCGTGATAACCGGGAAAAATGCAATCGCCGTTTCGGCAGGTGAGGCGCTTCGTCTCGGCCCAGATGGACGCGTCGTTGCCAAGCGGCCGGCGGCCGCCCTCTATGTCGATGCCTGGCTTAACCACAGGGCCTATTTTTACGACATGTCCTTGGCGGACGCTGTCGCGGAGATGAATCGTTATCGTACCCGCCCGATGACAATCCGAAACCCTGCAGTTGCCCGGAATGTCCGCGTCACAGGCGTTTTCCAAGCAACGGACAGTCGGACGTTTGCAAACGCGGTGCGTGGCCTATACGGGGTCGAGATCGACGAGTAGGCGGGTGTGTTGGCGAATGAAGCTCATATTTTCCGATTTGATTTGAGCCTTTCCCGGAGGGCCGACGTAATCATCGTTCCGTTGCCTGGATCGAAAGCCTTGGCATCGACCTAGGCAACAGGTGCCACCAGATCCTGCACGAATTCCCATTCGACGGAAGAAGCCTGCATGATATCCTCAACGATATCTTAGACCGGGGTGCAGGACGGTCCCGGCGGGATTTCCGGCACGGCGGACGATTGCGACTTGTGGGCGTTGGTTCTGTGGGACATTCGGCGGAAAGAACATGGCTTGAAGGTCTCCTGTGCTTTGGTCGATATCTATGTCGACTGTCCGCAGTGGCGCGGTCCTGGCCAAGACGTCAGTTGCAGTCTCTGTCGTCAAATCGACCAATCCTGCATCCTCGGTGGCGCGGACGGCGATGTAGTCGGTGACCATGTCCATCGAAATTACGGCTTCGGGCACCGTCGTCGTCAGGACAATGGGAGGACGCGCGGCCCGTAACCGGTCGATGAGTGTCGCCAAAGAAGCGTCCGGCCCGACTGTCGGAGGCGAGCGGAGGGACGTGGAGGCGAGTGGCAGGCGGTGAATCCCCGTAGCCAGCGTGGGAGGCGTCCGCACGACGGCCATCACGGTGGGGAGCAGGCTTTGACCCAATCGGCCGCTTCGGTGCTTATCAAGCCGATCAGGTCCAGGATGGCGCCATGGTAGTCGCGGTGTCGTGCCCTATGCATGGGCTCATGATGGGCGATGCGGTTGCGAAAGGCGTTGACCTTCTGAACCCGGTTTTGGACGTCGACCCGTGTCTCGGCCGCAGGCAGGTTCGGGAAGGTCGCATTCAAGAGGCCTGGAAGCGTCCATAGCGCATCGTATTCCCAGCGAAACAGATTGGACCAGAAATCGAAGTTTAGGGCGGCAACCAGGTCGTCGGCAGTGACCGGCGGCGCCCCGGCGCGCCGTCCGGCCAGTAGGCGTGCATGCGCGGTCTGGTGCGAGCGCACCGACTGGGGCGTCTGCTGGAAGGGCGGGTTGAAGATCCAATCCGCTGAGCCGTAATGGGTTGTCAGGGCGTGGTGGATGGCGTTACGGACGGTTACTTCGGCGACGTTCAGTGGAAACAGAAAGGCCTTGCTGAGACGGGCGTTCCACAGGTAAAGCTGGATAGCGAACTTGCGGTCGTGACCGGCGATGCGCATGTAGGGGGCGAGGCGCGCCGGCGACAATGCGCGCTCCAATTCGGCCAACAGCAGGTTGGTATAGTCAACTTGTTCTTGACTTTCGGCCATGTTTTCCCTATACCAAACGTCGACAAAGCAGCCTTCTTAAGTGAAGGCACCACACCCCGGGACAGGTACGCCGCTCCCGGGGTTTTTATTTTCACCCTCCTTTTAGATGATTCTATGGGACTCGACGCGACGTGCGGGCGATTTTCAACCCTGCGTGAAGGCCGCTAATGATGTCGGGGCATGCCGGTGCCGTTGAGCGCCCGCATTTCCTTTCGCGCCGCCTCGGCCCGTGCGTCGAGATAGGACGCGAGATCCTGCAAGTGAACCCCTTTAGCACACTTCTGGCTGCCTTCGATCCGCACCAGGGGAATGGCGATATCGCCACTTGAAATCTTGGCGATGAGCTTCACGGGCGTCAGGTGACTGAAATAATCCTGGCAGACGCGTTCGATCGGGATGACGGCTTGCCCGTCATATTGCGCGAGGAGCAGGAACGCGGTGTTCATGGGGCACCTCCTTATGCCGTCGTCCGTCGAGACGACTTGGTGAAGGCCCGGTCCGACGCCATGAAGCGTTCGACCATGACCGGAATGAGACGGGTTGCATCGACGATCGGTTGGCCGGTTTCCCTGGCTAGGGCTTCCGCATAGGCGAGGAGGTCGCGGTGCACCTCGGCCGGCAGGTCCGCCGTTATCTTGACGGGCTTGTCATCGAGCAGGGGGCCGAGTTTGAGTTTCGCCATGGTCAGTCTCCGTAGGGTTCAAGAATGAGGTCGCGGGAGAGGATAACGCGCACGGGCATGCCGGCCCGGATGGTGATGGTGGGTTGAACGCTGAGTTGGCGCTCGACGATTCGCTGGCCGGCGCGATTGATGCTGTCGGTGCCGCCGTCGCGTAGCGCCCTGACCAACTCGCTGTCGGATTGGGTGTTGCCGGACTGAGCGCCGATACCGAGAAGGGTGGAGAGGGCGGCAGCATTGACGACCGTAGCCCAATGGTCGTCGACGGTGTCCGTCAACCCCGCATAACCGCGAGCATCGGCCGCAGAGGCTTTTTCCAAGACGAGGGACTTCCCGTTGGGTAGGATCAGGCGCGACCAGACCAGGAGAATACGCGATTGTCCGAAGCTGATCGCATTGTCGTATTGGCCGATCAAACGCGCTCCCTTGGGGATGAGAACATATCGGCCCGTCAGGGAGTCGCGCACATCCTGGGTTACCTGGGCCAGGACTTGGCCCGGAACGTCGGAGCGCAGGCCGGTGATCAACGCCGCCGGCACGACACTGCCGGTCAGGAGGGTGTAGGGCGAGATGGGATCGACTAGCCGCGCGTCGCTTACGGACTGAGTGTCCATCGTGCGATCGATGTGCGCTACTTTCTTTTCAGCGTCGGACTTGGGTTCGCTGTCGGGTGCCGGCACAGGCCAGGTTCCAAGCGGCAGCGTTGATCCCGGCACGGGGGCCGCTGCCGCTGCGTCGCCGTGGCCGCCGGCCTGACTGAAGAAGACTTGGCTTGATCGTGCGGCGGCGCGCGCCTGTTCGACCTGTTGCGCCTCTTGTGAGGGCGCCGCATATGCGGCGCCCGACGAAGCCGGGGTTGGTACGGCCGCCTCAACGGAGTCCGGTGAGGCGGACATGCGGGTGGCGGCCAGGATGGGCCGTCCGAGGTCTCCCGGCAGTGGCGGCCCGAGTTTCGGCACGCTCGTATAGTCCTTGGGCAGGCGGTTCAGGGCTTCGCTGACCGATGGCGTGTGCGCGGGCGCCGTGTCGACACCTTGGCTTGGCGTAGCCTTCGGCTTAGGCGGCGACATGGCGAAGGCCAGGGCTGCCGCAACGGCGACGGCAGCGACGGCGCCGCCACCTATCAGGACCTTGCGCGACAGGCGCAGGACCGGCTTCGGCTGGGCGCGCAGGCGCATGGCGGCACCGGGACCGCCTTGATCGGCGGGCGTGCTCACGACGGCTGCCCTCCGAACCGGCGTATGAGCACCACCTTCTGATGGCCCTTGTCGCCGAGGCGCAATTCCGCACGTTCGAGGAGCCGGTCGACGATCAGGAAATTGCCCTGGACGCGATAGTTGACCAGTTCGGCCTTGCCGTCGGCGCCGATCAGGAACAGGGGCGGAAGATCGGCACCGGCGGAGGCGCGCGGCATCTCGATATAGACCTTTTCGCCGTCGTCGAACACGCGGAGCGGCTTCCACGGCACGCTATCGCCTTCGAGCCGATAGTTGAAGTTGAGGCGCGCCGGATCGATGCCGGAAGCAAGCGGTGTCTGTTCACGGGCTTTTTCTGTGGCCTGCGCGATGGCCACCAATTCGTCCTGCGGATAGCGCCAGGAAACGGAGGCCATGTAGGTGGCGGGCAGCGCCTGAAGCTCGATGTGATAGGTTCGCCTGTCGGAATTGATGACGAGGTTGGTGGCGAGCGTGGGTAGGGTCGGCTTGACCAGGATGTGGACCTGCCGATTGTCTCCGGTTCCGCTTTCGGTGGTGCCGATCACCCAGCGTGCGGTGTCGCCGGCGGCAACCGGTCCCGTGCCGACCAGGCGTTCGCCGGATTGCAGGGCGATGTCGGTGACCTTGCCGACGCTGGTATAGACTTGGTAGAGCGCGCCCGGCATGAAGGCGTAGACCTGCTCGGCATTGGCGAAGGTCGACGAGGACGGCATGACGCGGGCGGCGGCATTGGCCTTTTGCACGTCGTCGGCCGCGGGCGGCACCGGCGGCGCATGGCGTAGCGACCTGTAGGGACGCGGCGCGGCCTGGGACGTGGTCGAGGTGACCAAACTGGCCAGGATCAGGCCTGCGAGGGTGAGGGACTTGCCGGTCATTGTTGGGTGAACTCCTGGGACCAGTTGATGGCGTTGACATAGATGCCGAGCGGGTTCTTGCGCAGTCGCTCGGGGTCGTGGGGTGGGTCGATGACGAGGGAGGCGATGGCCGACCAGCGTTGCGTGGTGACGAGTTGGCCGCCCGAGTAGGCGCGTTCCAGCCAGGTGATGCGGAAGCTGTCGGGCGAGGCGCGGATGACGCTCAAGACCTCGACGGCGACCTGGGTCTGGCCGACCTTTGCGAACGGATCGTTCGCTTGGGCGTAGCCATTGAGCGCCAGCGCCCCCTTGTCGGTGGTGAAGTCGTAGGCCTTCAGCCAGTTCTGCCGCACCACGATGGGATCGTTGGGAATGGAGCGCACTTCGGAAATGAACTCGGCCAACTGGTACGCTACCTGGGCGTCGTTTGGCCGGTAGCCTGCGGTAGCTGGCGCGATGGCTTGCGTCTGGCCGAGCCTGTCGACCTCGACGATCCAGGGCACGATCGTGCCGCGGGTCGACTGCCAAGTGAGGGCTACGGCGAAGCCGCCGGCGAGGATCAGGCATCCGAAGGCCATAAGGCGCCAGTTTCGGGCCTGGACGCGGGCCGATCCGATGCGGTCGTCCCACGCCTTGGCGGCGCGTTGGTACGGGGTTTCGGGTTCGGGCGTCTGCCCGTAGGCGGCGGAGGCGCGCTTCAGCATGGTTATTGGCTTTCCTTGAGATCGACGGCATGCCCGCCGCCTGACGCATCACCCTGGCCGATGGCGTGGATGGCGGGACCGATGGCGTTGTGGAGGGATTGGCTGCGCTTCAGGTCGCTCGCCCAGGCCGGGGCGCCTTGGGCCGGCGGTGAACCGGCAGCAGCGGCGGCTGGCGCGTTGACGGTGCCCTTTGTGGAGGTCCCGCCGGTGGCCGCGAACGCGCCGCGGACGCCGGACTGGTAGCTGTCCTTGAAGGCACTGGCGGTCGCTTGGGCGGCCCGGTTCATGGGGGCCGTGGCGGCCTTGGCCATGTTGGCGACGCCGCCGGCGACGGACGAGGCACCTTGCTTGCCCATGGCACCGAGCGAATAGGCGGTCGACGCGGCTCCCGCCATGGAAGCGCCCGACCGGGCCGCCGTCATGGCGCCACCGGTCAGCGCCGACAGGCCCCGTGCGGCCATGCCCGCGCCCATCAGGCCACCGGCCAAGGCCCCGCCGGCGGCGAGAGTCGTGCCTACCGCGGAACCCGCGCCCATCTGCGGGCCGCCCGAGACGAGGCCGTTGGCGACCGAGGGGCCGAAGATCCCGAGGCCCAGGAGGGTGAGGGCGGCGAGGACGATCGACATGGCGTCCTCGATCGTCGGTTGGGCGCTACCGAAGTCCTGGACGAATGTGCTGAACAGGGTCGAGCCGATGCCGGTGATGACGGCGAGGACTAGGACCTTGATGCCGGACGACACGATATTGCCGAGAACCTTCTCCGCCATAAAGGCGGTTTTGCCGAAGAGGCCGAAGGGGATGAGCACGAAGCCCGCCAGGGTGGTCAGCTTGAACTCGATCAGGACGATGAACATTTGGACGGCCAGGATGAAGAAGGCGAGCACCACGAGGAGCCAGGCGAGGCCGAGGCAGCCGATCTGGAGGAGATTGTGCAGAAAGTCGGTCAGGTTCATCAGGTCGGACGCCGCCGACAGCAGGGGTGCGCCGGCGTCGAGGCCGGTCTGGGCCAACTTGCCGGGGCGCATCATGTCGGCGACGGTGAATCCGGAACCCGAGGCCTTGAGGCCGAGGCCCGCGAACGAATTGAAGACGATGGCCGCCAGGCTGTTCCAGTTGCCGATCAGGTAGGCGAAGGCGCCGACGAACAGGGTCTTCTTGACCAGTCGGCCGATGATCTGTGAATCGCCGCCGCCGTCGAAGGTCCAGAAGAGGGCGGCGAGCGTCACGTCGATGACGATCAGGGTGGTGGCGACGAAGGCGACGTCGCCGTGCAGGAGACCGAAACCCGAGTCGATATAGCGGGTGAAGACTTCCAGGAAATGGTCGATGACGCCGGTATTGTTCATGATCAGTGCCCGTAGAACATCTGGGCGTTGCCCGGCTGATAGCCGGTCTTGGCTAGCAGGAAGCGGCGGCGTTGTTCTGCGGCCTGCGCCGCGGCGGTGGCATCTTCGGCCGCCTTCAGGTCCTGCGCCCGGGCCTGCGAGGCGAGAAGGGCGGTGAGATCGCTGAGTTGCTGGGCCTGCAGTGCCAGCAACTGGTTGCCGGCCTGGGTGGCTGCGAGCGCACCGTCGGCCCCCTGGCTGGCCGAGACCAAGGTCGAGACCTGGGCCTGGTAGGTCGTGGCGTTGCCGAGCACCGTCGCCTGGGTGCGCATGGCGTCCTGCAGGCCCGCGACCGTATTGCGCCAGCGGCTCTGCGCGTCGGTCACGAGCGACGCGTCGGACGCGCTCATCGAGACGTTGCCGTACAGCGACTGGAAGGCATGGTCGACTTGGCCGACATCGTAGGCGATGTTCTGGGCCCGCTGTATAAGCGCGCGGGTCTGGTTGACCGTCTGCTGGATCTGGCTGAGGACCGATACGGGCAGGCTGGTCAGGTTGCGCGCCTCGTTGATCAGGGACTGGGCCTCATGCTGCAGCGAGGTGATCTGGTTGTTGATCTGCTGGAGGGCGCGCGCGGCCTGGAGCACATTCTGCGCATAGTTGGTGGGATCGAAGACGGCGATCTGCGCTCGGGCGGACACTGCCGTCAAAGCGGCGCCAGCCACGGCCCCGAGCAGGAAACGGAGGGTCGAACGGCGGTTAGACAAGGTCATTGAACTGTCCTTCTTCGAGTGTGGAAACAAGGTCGGCGGCCCAAGAAATGCCCTTGTGGCCAAGCCATGCGGCAAGGAAGGTTTCCGGTTTTCCGGAATCGAAGAGGCGATCGATCGCCGCTTGGTCCTCGGGCGACGAGGTCGCGCACAGCGCCAGGGCGACCTGTCCCAAGCCCAGTTCGAACATGCGGTTGCCGCGGGGGGATTGCAGGTAATAGTCGCGCTTCGGCATCGCGCGGGCGATCAGTTGGACCTGTCGGCTGTTGAGCCCGAAACGGTGGTAGATGTCGGCGATCTGCGGTTCTAGGGCATTGGCGTTCGGCAGGAAGAGGCGCGAGGGGCAACTCTCGATCAGGGCCGTGGCGATGGCGCTCGTGCCGATATCGGCCAGGCTCTGGGTGGCGAAGACGACGCTGGCATTGTGCTTGCGCAGGGTTTTCAGCCAGCGCTTCAACTGCTGGGCGAAGCCCTGGTCGTCCAGCGCCAGCCAGCCTTCATCGATCAGGATCAAGGTGGGCCGGCCATCCAACTCGCCTTCGATACGATGGAAGAGATAGGACAGGACGGGGGGCGCGGCGGAGGTGCCGACCAGGCCCTGTGTCTCGAACACGGAGATATCCGACAGGGCGATGGTCTCCAACTCGGCATCGAGGACCGCGCCGTGGGCGCCGCCGTTGCAATAGGGTTGTAGGGCCTGTTTCAGGGCCAGCGACTGCAACATGACGCCGAGGCCCGTCAGGGTGCGCTCGCCGGGCGGGGCGGAGGCCAGGGCGCCCAACGCCGACCAGACATGTTCACGGACCGCGGGGGTGGCCGCTACGCCTTCGTGAACCAGTAGGGTCTCGATCCATTCCGCCGCCCAAGTCCGTTCGGCGGGATCGTCTATGTTTCGCAGCGGCTGGAGATGTACGAGGTTGTGGTCCCTATCGCCCAAGTCGTGCCAGTCGCCGGACATGGCGAGGCAGGCGGCGCGCAGCGAGCGGCCGAAGTCGAAGGCCAGCACCCGGGCGCCGAGATAGCGGCGGAACTGGAGGGCAAGGAGGGCGAGCAGCACCGACTTGCCGGCACCGGTGGGGCCGATAACCAAGGTGTGACCGACGTCGCCCACGTGGAGGGAAAGACGGAACGGCGTGGTGCCTTCTGTCTTGGCGAGCAGCAGGGGCGGGCCATCGAGATGGCGGTTTCGATCGGGACCGGCCCAGACGGCCGAAGCCGGCATCATGTGGGCGAGGTTCAGGGTCGAGATCGGCGGCCGACGGACATTTGCATAGAGTTGCCCCGGCAGGGTCCCGAGCCAAGCATCCACGGCATTGAGGTTTTCGACGATGCAGGTGAAGTCGCGCGACTGGATGACCTTCTCGCACAGGCGCAGTTTGTCGTCTGCGACGGCGGCGTCTTCATCCCAAACGACGATCGAGGCCGTAACCCAGGCGTATCCGGCATAGTCGGCGCCCAACGCCTGCAACGCCGCGTCGGCGTCGGCGGCCTTGTTGGCGGCGTCATTGTCGACCAGGACCGATTGCTCGTTGGTCATGACCTCCTTGAGTATGGCGCCTAGGGACTTTCGCTTGGCGAACCACTGGCGCCGGATCTTGCCGAGAACGCTCTGGGCGCGGGTCTTATCCATCAGGAGCGCGCGGGTCGACCAGCGGTAAGCGAAACCAAGACGGTTCAGGTCATCCAGAATTCCAGGAACCGTCGCGGCCGGAAAGGCACTGATCGACAGGACCCGCAGGTGCGCGGACCCGAGCACGGGCGCTAGGCCTCCGGTCAGCGGCTCGTCGGCCAGCATGGCGTCGAGGTGCATGGGCGTGTGCGGGACCGCTACGGCATGCCGCCGGGTGGAGACGGTCGAGTGCAGGTAGGTCAGGGTCTCGGTGTCGTCGAGCCAACGGCAGTCCGGCATGAAGCCTTCGAACTGGTCGAGGACGCGATCGGATTGGTCGCGGAAGGTATCGACCAGGTCCCAGGCCCGGCGAGCGTTCGTTCCCGTGCCTTCGAACAGCCAGTTCTCCGAGGCGGTCGTGGTGTCCTCCGGCGGCAGGTAGGCGAAGGTCAGGTAATAGGCGGATTCGAAATGGGCGCCTTCAGCCTCGAAGTCGGCGCGGCGTTCGGCATCGATCAAAGCGGAGGCCGGGTCGGTGAAGGTCGAGACCGGATAGGACTGGGCCGGTAGGCGCTGGGCTTCGATGAAGACCGTCCAGCGTTCGCCCAGCCGGCGGAAGGCGCTCGATAATCGCTGGCTGATGGCGGACAGTTCGGAGGGGACGGAACTGTCGAGATCGGGACCGCGGAACTTCGCGGTTCTCTGAAACGCGCCGTCTTTATTCAGGACGATACCGGGGGCAATGAGCGCGGCCCAAGGCAGATAGTCCGATAGGACGGCGGGACGGTGGCGATATTCAGCCAGGTTCAGCATGACCGGTACCTCAGGCGTCGAAATAGGAGGGGAGGCGGAGATGGCGGCGCGCCACGTCGATGAAGTCGGGATCGTGGCGCGCCGCCCAGACGGCGAGGGCGTGGCCTATGATCCCGATGACCAGGCCGGCCGCCCACAACCGCAGGCCCAGTCCGAGCGCTGCCGCCAGTGTCCCATTGACGATGGCCACGGCTCGGGGGGCGCCGGCCATCAGGATGGGTTGGGTCAGTGAGCGGTGGACGGGGGTGGCGTAGTCGGGCGGCAGGTCGGCGCCGGGCTCGAGGTCGAAGGCCATTTAGAGAAGCGCCCCGCCGCCGAACGAAAAGAAGGTGAGGAAGAAGGACGAGGCGGCGAAGGCGATCGAGAGGCCGAAGACGATTTGGATCAGGCGTTTGAAGCCGCCCGAGGTGTCGCCGAAGGCCAGGGTCAGGCCGGTAACGATGATGATGATGACGGCGATGATCTTGGCGACCGGTCCTTCGATCGAGGACAGGATGGATTGCAGCGGGGTTTCCCAGGGCATGCCGGAACCGGAAGCCAGGGCCGGCGAGGCGCCGAGGCCGCCCAAACCGGCCAGGGCGAGAAGGGGAAGGGCGCGCAGGCGCGAACGGAAGGGCATCGGGTGTTCCTTTCTGGAGGGATAGGTCAGTTGAGCGTGAAGGGAATGAGCTGGTACTGGCCGTCAGCTGCGAGAGGGCCGACACGCACCATCTCGGCAACGCGGCGGTGGGCGCCGCGGCCGTGGAGCACTACGACTAGGTCGATGGTCTCGGCGATCAGGGGGCGTGGCACGGTGACGACCGCCTCCTGGATCAGTTGTTCTAGGCGCATGAGGGCGCCGATGGCCGAACCGGCGTGCAGGGTCCCAACACCGCCGGGGTGACCGGTGCCCCAGGCCTTGAGCAGGTCGATCGCCTCGGCGCCGCGCACCTCGCCGACCAGGATACGGTCGGGCCGCAGGCGCAAGGCGGAGCGCACGAGGTCGGCGAGGGTGGCCACGCCGTCCTTGGTCCGCAGGGCCACGACATTTGGCGCCGCACATTGCAGTTCGCGGGTGTCCTCGAGGATCACCACGCGGTCGTCGGTGCGCGCGACCTCGGCCAGCAGGGCGTTGGTAAGCGTGGTCTTGCCCGAGGAGGTGGCGCCGGCGACGATGATATTGAGGCGTTGCGCGACGGCCTGGCGCAGGGCGGCGGCCTGGATCTCGGACATGATGCCGGCGGCGACATAGTCGTCGAGCGAGAAGACGATCGAGGCTGGCTTGCGGATGGAGAAGGTCGGGCTGGCGACGAGGGGCGGGAGCAGGCCTTCGAAGCGTTCGCCGGTTTCCGGCAATTCGGCGGACAGGCGCGGCGAGGTGGCGTGGGCTTCGCTGCCGACGTGATGGGCGACCAGCCGGATGATGCGTTCGCCATCCTCGGCGGTCAGGCACGCGCCGGTATCGGCCAGGCCTGTGCTCAGTCGATCGACCCAGATCCGGCCATCGGGATTGAGCATGACCTCGACGACGCTGTCATCCGCCAACAGCCCCGAGATGTGGGTGCCGAAGGCGCTCCGCAGCATGCGGGTGTAGCGTTCGACCGTCGAATTTTTCTGTGCCTGAAGCGACATGGTAGCCCCGTGAATTCATGTAAAAACTCATGGGGTTTAGTAAGAAAGCCAGGATTTTACCGGGCGCAACAGGTATTCGACGCGATCGTACTGTGTCGTAGGAATAGAAAAAAATGGATAAAGGGCTTATGCCCCAAGGCGATCAGTCCGATTGACCATTCTTGCCCATTGCCAGACATCAATAGGGTCGCCTTGAGCTATTTGGAGGCGCGAAGTGTCAGCGTAGGGCCTGCATTGTTTGAACTGCTCGGTTGCTGCCGAGACGTTTGATCGGACGCTTCGATGACGGAGATAGTGCCGCGGAACATCTGCCCCTTCAGCGGCTGGCCCGAAGCCGATCAGAGGTGAGGAGGTTGCCGTCGATGCTCGCGTTGCGCGAACGGTCCGCCGTGGCGACGATAGCTGCGGCCTTGCTAAGCTCGCCTGACCCTGTGGGGAGTGCCATATGGCGCTAGTCCAGTGATGGTCAGGGAGCGCTTCGCGATAACCTTAGCGAGGCACGCCGTCCTGCAAGCTTTCGGCCTCCCAACCCCCGCCGCGGCCGACTTTGATGTAGTACGAGCGCGACGCCGTCATGGTGGGCGGCCGGACATTCATCTCGATCAAGCCTCGTCGTCGGACTGTTCGGTCGCCTTTCCCTCGACGGAATCGAAGCGAAAGATCGCTGGGACCTTCTCACCCTTCACAGGTTCACGCCCGGTCAGCTTCTCTACCGTCACCTTAGGCTGACCGTAGAGAGCGGGGTTGGGCGAGCCCGGCGTCGGAAAGGCTATGAGCGACAGAGGTCGGCCGTCGATGCAACGGTCCTGTGAGAGCGAGGGTAGGAAAACCTGAAGCACTTCATTTCCGTAGGCTATGGTGAAGAAGGCGTAGGGCACGGTTTCGATTCCCGCACGCCGCCGCATCAACATGAGAACGATGAGGTCGTTGCGCATCGGACCGGGGATGAACGTGCGGATGATGGGAAACTCTGCGACAAAGTTGCGCGAATGGTCGGTGTCGCGGATCCAATCATAGGTCTCCTGGAAATGCAGGGTTTCGGCGTCGGGGATGAGGGTGAGGCCGATCTTGACAAGACCTTTCAGGGCGGCGACCGGCACATAAGTGTCGCGGTGAAGCTCGAAGCGAAGTTGCTTGGCCGTCTCGTTCACCTCGAAAAACGGATCGTCTTCATACTCCTTGAGCTGAAAGCCCGTGCCGGAATATTCGACGCGCCAGCCTTTGTCGGGGCCTGGCTTCTTGATGGTCGGGACGCCGCTTCGGCCCTTGATGCGCGAGAGAGTGCGCATGGGCTTGGTCCAGTTTCCGAGGTGATTTTCGATACCCTCACCGAAGAGATGGTTGCAGGCGTCGCACTCATAGTTGCTGAAAAGCCCGGTATTGCCGAAGGCAGCCGGTAGCGCATGAGCTTCATCCTTGAAAGTCACGGCCGGCTCATCCTTGTTGCAGAAGCGGCAATGCCGAGGACGCTCCGCGCTTCCGAGCGTCAGTTTCTTGCCGGGCTCGAGGAAGATCGGTTCGGCGCCCGCGTAGTTTTTGTCGTAGAAGTCGGCGGCGGCGATAGTGGCAGTGTCGAGATCGGTCATGGGTTGTCTGGTCTCCATCACGCGCTCCGCAACATCCGCTCGATCCGCACGCGCTGATAGCCGTGAGAATGGACCTGCTGGCGCAGTTGCCCGATGTCGCGAATGTTGAAGGCCACGGCCGCTTTGAGCGGGCTGGCGAACGTCGCATAGTAGGTCCAGCGGGTGTCGGTAGGCAGTGGCGCATTTTGCCGTCGGTCAGTGATTGCGACGTCGCGCGGGTCGCTGGTGCTGCGAAAAGCGTGGAACGTGACCCAATCCGGTCGCCGATAGCGCGCTGCCTTGCTGAAGGGCACGGACTGAACCTTCACGTCAGCTTGGTCGAGAACCCAGCCCTGCTGTTCCAGGATCTGGCGAACCATGTGGCCGACCATCTGCTTGACGCGATCCGCCAGGATATCCTCGCGGAATTCGGCGAGGAGTTGTTCCTCGATACCCTCCACCGCTGGCTTGCTGAGTTGGGACGCCGTTTCCAGCCGGGCGACGTTTTCGGGCAGGGTGACAAAGGCCCAAATACGCTGACCAAGCTCAGACGCATAGAGGGACGCAAATTTCTCAGGTCTATAAGCAAACATGACGGGCCATCCTTTACCGGGCAAATATGGCCGGTCATAATCACTTGTCAATGAGCTGTGGAAGATTCATCTCCAACGCAGAAGGGCGGTGCGCCCCCTGCTCAAGAGGTTCCCCTTTCAAGCGAAAGATATCGGAAAGATGACGCGAGGGAGTTGAGCGAATGGGTAAAGTCATGCATTACGTGGTCAACCGGTTCCGGTGATGGGTGTCGATTTAGCAGTGATCAACTACAATCAGGTCGATCGGCTCCATTTCATTGATCGGGCGGACGCGTGACAAATCCTGCGGATATTCGCGATCTGCTCTTACGGTTCACTGGCCCTGACCTGACGCAGACGCTTGCGCGAATAGAGAGCGCCGTACGCGGCGTGGAGGCGAAGGATTGCGAAAGCTTTCTCGAAGGCTCTGGCGTTGGCCGGGACGCTTTGGCTGCGGCCGCCGAGATGAAGCGACTAGCCGGGCAGATCAATGTGACCATTCATGCGCTCGGCATCCTGTCCTGCCTTCCGCACATCCTCGAACCGGGTGAGCGGGTCGAATATTTGTCGCTCGGCGCCGGGAACACCGGGCGCGATTTCGACTTGGAAACCAACCTGCGTGTCGCAGAGTTCAAATTCATTCGATGGCGGGGCGGCGCGGAGTCTATTCGCCAGAATTCCGTGTTTAAGGATTATCTGCTGCTCGCTGAGCATCCGACGGCGAAACGAAAATATCTCTATCTGCTTGGCACAGAACACGCGCTCAAATTCCTGCGAGGCGGCCGCGCATTGTCTAGTGTGCTAAGCCGGAGTGACAAACTCCAGAAGATATTTGCGGATCGCTATGGTGAGACGTTTCGGACGGTCAGGGACTATTACGTAGTCCACGCCAAGGCAGTGCAGATCGAGGATGTGTCGCCGTGGCTTTCGGAACTGACGGAGGAGTTGATCGCGGAACCGAATGCTGGCGCCGACGACTAGAGACGGGGACGAGTGACGTGGGCACACCGGTTTCCGCCACTAATGCCCAGCAAAGCCTGATGTTCTTCATGGCGTTGGCTTCGAGCACGGGGAGGGCATGTTGTGATGGGCGGCTTGGAATCCAATTTTAGTTTATCGTGCTTATCAAATTTTGGTTTGTCGTGTCGATCTCCGCCACGGTGGTGGGGTCACGCGGGTGCAGAACGGCCTTCAAAGCCTCCATGCCCTGGGCATGACGTTCGGGTGCGGTGTCGCGGAGATTGCGCAGATTGCGCAGCTTCCATTGCGGTCCGGCAAGGGTTTGCAGGCCCTCCAGGGGAAACAGCGACCAATCCGGATCGCCGGTTTCAAAGCTGAGCAGGAAGGCTCGGTCGGCGTCGGCGAGCGATGCCTGGACCGAAGCTACCAAACGGCCGAATGTCTCCCGATGGTCGTCATAGGTGAAGGGCACGAAGGGCATGCCTTCGAATTCGGACTTGAAGCTTTGTTCCCTGTCCTTCAGGCGCGGGCTTATCAATTCGGCGATAGGGCGGCCGTGGCTGGCCAGCCCCGCGATCATGCCGAACTTTATATCATTGGGCAGGGGCGCCTCCAGATCGAGAAGCCGCTTGACGTCGAAGAGGTCGCGCGGATGCTGCCGGTCCAGGGCTGCGCAAAGCTTGCCGCCGAACAATTCACCCCGGCTGATGACCGGTGTTTCAACATATCGGCCGAACATGTCCTGCACGGTTTCGGAACAGGCCATCGACCGTATTGGCAGGAGATGGCCGCGGAGGACCGGATTGACCTCGACCTTGATTTGGGTGCGAAGCCGCTGGCAGTGCAACTTGGCTTCCAGGCCATCCCTCTGGGGGACAAGCGTGACGCGCGTCGGCTTCAACTTGTCCTCGATGCGCGCCTTGAGGCGGCCAAGGGCTTCCGAAATCGCTGCCAATGCCTCATCGCGCCCCTGCGTCGGCAGGTAGGTTAAGTCGATATCGACCGACAGGCGTGGGAGGTCCCATTCGAAGAGGTTGATTGCCGTCCCGCCCTTGAGCGCGAAAGATGGTTCCTCCGCGACAAAGGGCAGGATGTCGAGTAGCAGTTTCACCTGGTCCTGGTATTGGGGCCTAATGTCCATTGGCGACCAGTTCCTTGGGCAGGATCAACTTGTATTTTGCGACGTAGGCGCCACCATCGGCCAAGGTCCGATCGCCGGAACCGAGGTTCACCTGGCCTAGGTCCAGATGAGACATGACCGGCAACTGGGCCCTTTCCGCCATGTAGAGGAAGAGGCGGACAACCTTGATCGAGGTGCAGGCTTCCAGGAGGGATTGCATCAGTTTGGGTCGGAGCGTTCGTAGGCCTTCGAGGACTTGGAAAGCTTCGACCAAGTCGAAGCGCTGGGGCGCCAGGTACAGGAGTTCCAGGATTGCGCGCTCTGGCGTGGACCCTGTCAGGGTGAACCCATCCAGTGGCGTGCCGGTCAGGCCGAGTTCGACCGGTAGCAACTTGGTTTGGACATGGACTATGGCGTCGCGCAGGTCTCGCGACGTGAACCATGCCGGCAGGGAAACTGCCGGGCTCGAATAGAGATAGGCGGTGTTGGTTCCCATGCGGGCATAGTGATTGAAACCTTCCGCTTCCAGGGCTGTTGGACCGCCCACATGTACCTGCAAGCCGAGTTGCTTTTGGAGGCTGTGGAGGGCGCCGGTCCATGCCAGCGTCTCATTCGGTCGTTTGAAGGCGCCTGGGCCCAGACGTTCGAGCCAGTGACTGGCAACATATTTCTGGGCGTGCTGGGGCGTTATCCCGAGCGCCTTCAGGTGCTGGGTTGTCTCTATGGTTCGTGGCTCCCACTGGCTTAGGAGTAGCCTTAGTTTTTCGCTTCCAGATATACTCATGGTATATCCATAGCAGATTTTTCGATGTAAGGCCAGCCCGCAGGTGGGGCTTACTTTAAAAAATGTGCCACGGATATACCATAAGTATATCTGGAAGCGAATAAATGAGGTTGGCCTCAAGGTGTGAACGGTCTGTCGGCCGGCAACAAAATCCGGCGAAATGCAAGGCTTGACGTCAAGGGCCAACACGCTCATCCCCTTCGGGACGGGAAACGGTCCTGGTATTGGCCGCCAGTCTCTGCCCCAGCGTCTCCATGAACTGGTCGTAGCGCTCGGTGGCGGATGCCCTTGCGGCTGCCGCGACCTGCTCGGGCAGGGGCGGGTTGGCACCTAGCCATAGCCATATATAGACCATGAAGGCTTCGACCGAGATGTTTGTGTCCCGTGCGAGACGTTCGAGTTGGCGTTCGATCCGACTCAAGCGCCGGGTCATGCCGGCCTCCTTCTGCTCCGGATCGACAAAGGCCGCCACGGCAGCCTCGGCCATGATCGACAGGGGCTGCCGTCGGGAGCCGGCATAGGCGCAAAGCTGGTCGTAGGTCTTGGGGTCGAGATAGACTGTCATGCGTATTTTCTTCATGGCGTCCTCACAGATCGATGCCGTCGTTGGGATCAAGGCTGGCCTGCCTGGCCGTCTGCTGCTGTGCGCGTTGCAAGCCTTGGAGGCGCTTGACCCGGCCTTCGAGTTCCGTGCTCGCCGGCCCGAAATCAAGCGGAAGGGTTTCCGGCGCCTTCGGTTTCGGTGGCGCGGTCAATTCCGGTACCTTTCGTCGTTCCGGGGCGGCGACTGAAGCGGCATCCGGGCGCGCTGCCGGCGGCGCTGCCATCGGCGCGACGGGTTCGATCGCCGCGCGCACCGTCCATTCATCCTGGCGCTGGGGCGGCAACTTCATCGTGGCTGGCGGCGGAAGGATGCGCTCCATGAAACGCTTGTCCGTGTAGTACCGGGCCTTCTTCGCGCGGATGGGCGGGATGCCGGCGACCATGACGATTTCGTCGGTGGGCGGCAATTGCATGACCTCGCCCGGTGTTAGAAGGGGGCGGGGTGTTTCGGAGCGCGACACCATGACATGGCCGAGCCAAGGACTGAGCCGATGACCGGCATAGTTTTTCATGGCCCTCAACTCGGTTGCCATTCCCAGCGCGTCCGAGACCCGCTTGGCCGTGCGTTCATCGTTCGTGGCGAAAGACACGCGGACATGGCAGTTGTCGAGAATCGAATTGTTGCTGCCATAGGCCTTTTCGATCTGGTTCAGGCTCTGGGCGATCAGGAACGCCTTGATGCCGTAGCCGGCCATGAACGCCAGGGCACTCTCAAAGAAGTCCAGTCTCCCCAGCGCCGGGAACTCGTCGAGCATGAGCAGCAGGCGATGCCGCTTTGGTGCGATCAGGTCCTCGGTCAGGCGGCGGCCGATCTGGTTGAGCATGAGGCGGATCAGTGGCTTCGTGCGGCTGATATCCGAGGGCGGCACCACGAGGAAGAGGGAGACCGGCTCATTGTCGTCGACCAGGTCGGCGATGCGCCAGTCGCAGCGGTTCGTCACGGCGGCCACGACGGGATCGCGGTAGAGGCCGAGGAAGGACATCGCGGTGCTGAGGACGCCAGACCGCTCGTTCTCCGACTTGTTCAGCAGTTCGCGCGCGGCCGACGCAATGACGGGGTGCGGGCCGGCCTCGCCAAGGTGCGGCGTGGTCATCATGGCCGCCATGGTCGCCGATAGCGACCGCTTCGGATCGGACAGGAAGGTGGCCACCCCGGCCAGCGTCTTGTCGGCCTCGGCGTAGAGGACGTGAAGGATCGCGCCGACCAGGAGGCTGTGGCTGGTCTTTTCCCAATGGGAGCGTCGTTCCAAGCTGCCTTCGGGATCGACGAGGACGTCGGCTACGTTCTGGACGTCGCGGACCTCCCATTCGCCTTGGCGGATTTCCAGGAGAGGGTTGTAGGCGGCGGATTTGACGTCGGTGGGATCGAAACGCAGGACCTTGCCGTGACGGCTTCGGAAGCCTGCGGTCAGGTGCCAGTTTTCGCCCTTGATGTCGTGGACGATGCAACTGCCCGGCCAGGTGAGAAGGGTCGGGACGACCAGGCCTACCCCCTTGCCGCTCCGCGTCGGGGCGAAGCAAAGCACATGTTCCGGGCCGTCATGGCGCAGGTAGTCATCTGCGTACTTTCCCAGCGTGACGCCATCCTGGCCGAGGAGGCCTGCCTCGCGAACGGCTTCGGGGCCGGCCCACTCGGCAGATCCGAAGGTGTTCGTGGCCTTGGTTTCCCGCGCTCGCCAGACGGATATTGCGATGGCCACGGCAACGGCCAGAAGTCCGCCGCTGGCGGCGATATAGGCGCCTTCCATGAAAATCGCGGGTGCGTAGGCATCGAAATGATACCACCACAGGAAGAAGCAATGGGGTTGATAGACGGGCATTCCGGCAAGGCGGTACCAGGGCCGCCCGAGTTCAGGCTGGAAGGCCAACCGCCAGGCGGTCCATTCGGTCGCGGCCCAAACGGCCGTCAGCGCTGTCAGCAGCACGACCAGGATTTGACCCCAAAGGACTTTCGTCGCGGACATGACTCTCCCCTTTCAGGGGGATAGCTTTATCGGTCGGCGTCCAAGCGCAAGTCCGGCCGGGCGAAGGGCGTAGGATTAGAAAGTATGACGTAGGAATAGAAAGGTCGGATATCAGTGCGTGGTGCCTGAGGGCTTTGGTGGTTTTCCGGCACTTTTCTGGAAAAGCGCTCTCTGCAGGGACACATAGTCTTTCTGGCAAAGTGCCACACAGTCCTTGATGCGATCCGCGAATGGATCGAGGCCTTCGCCCAAGCACTCCTTCGCTAAGGTCTCCAGCGCCTGAATGACTCTTTCGGCCTTGGACAGTGTTTCGAACGCGAACTCATCTTCACGCGACATGCCTCACCGTCTCCTTTGCTCCAATAAGGCCGAGGGGACTGTCTATTCCGGTCGACCGGCAGGCCCGTTGATATTGATCCAGGGTAACGTCGATACAGGCGGCCTGGATTCTGGAATGGTGACCTATCGCCTGCGGCTTGCCCAGGCGCGTGAGGGCGATCCCATTGCGTTCGAAGACCGATCGCAGGATCAGGGTCGGCATCAGGCCTATGATGCGTTCCCATCCGAATTGCAGGGCGCATTCGAGGTAGCCGACGGATATTTGCCGCAGGACGTGCAGGCGCTTGTCGGCTGGCAGGCGACTATCGATACAGAAACGCGTACCTTCCCAGGTACTGGCGGCGGTATAGATGGAAGGGTCGTCTACCAGATAAGAAAAGTGGTCCCGAAGCATGCAACCAAGGTGGATGGGTGTTAGACGGCTACAGCCGAGGACGTGTTTTCCATCTTCGCTATAGACAAGATAGAGGGAAGCCAGGGTGTCGTATTCGTCGAATTCCATCCCGTCGAAAACTTTCACCGAATAGCTTTGGCGCTCGATGAATTCCTGGTAGCGAAGGCGGTGCTGACCAAAGAAAAGATCGGCCGACGTCGAGATGGACTTGTACGATATGAGCGATAACATAATACCCTCCAAAGTGAAGGGGAAATGTCATCACAGGTTGATTTGAGTCGAAATCACCCGGTCGGGTTAGGCAGGTCTATAATACCGTGCCCCGCAGCCTTGACGAAGGCTTGGATCCGGTTGTTCACGCCAAGACGCCTGAAGATGTTCCGGAAGTGCGTATTGACGGTATTTTCGGTGATGTCGAGATCCACCGCCACCTCCCTGTCGGACTTGCCTCGAAAGGACAGGTTGATGACGTCGAGTTCGCGTGGTGTCAGTTCGATCGGGCGCAGCGCCAGTGGCCGGGGACCTGCCACCAGATCGCTCAGCCGCCAGTAGAACATGTTGGAGATCGACCAGAGCAGTTCGAGATTGCGGCAATGCTCCGTGGTCGGCGTCAGCGTGGCCAGAGCCACGCCGCCGCGACGTGAGCGCGACCCGACGAAGGGCAGGCCGATCCCATTGTGCAGGCCCCCTTCGACCGCCATCTCCATCAGGTTAGACTGGAGCGGCGTAAAATCGAAACGGTGCTTGAGGTCCGACCAAAAGAATGGGCCAACGTCCCCTCTGGCCGACAAGGCCACGGGATCGAACCGCATGCAATCGCGCGCCATGTAGTAGTGTGTCCAGTCGTCGGGATAGGTCGACACCCATGCGAACTTCAGGATTTCGCTGGGGAGGTCGTAGTCGCGCATCAGCGAGATGTTGACGAAGGCGAAGCCCAGTTTCCCGTAGGTCTGGATCAGGAGCGCCGCAAGCGCTTCCTTGGTCGCAACGTTACGACTCGTCTCGGCGAACTCGACCAAGACGCGGGCGGCGAAGGTCTCTGGCATGCGGCACCTCTCCTCGGGCATACGGCCGCGCCGCGGTTACCGGCGTGACGATCTGCGCGAACTCCGCGCAAATTCAGGTAGGTGCCCGGCGCTCAGGTCAGGTCTGACCGAGCTTGCCAGCTTGGCTGGCATTGGCCATGGCACGGGCGAGGCCGAGGAACTGCTTGCGAACCGCATTGTCTTCGATCTGCGGAAACACCAGAGCCAGTTCCTGGCCGTCGCTGGATTTTAGGAAAGCCGAGACATTGGCCTCGATCTCGTCGTTGAACGCCTGGAATTCGAGTTGGTCGAGTTCGGCGAAGAAGTAGGCCACAGGCACCTTCAACACGCGGGCTATTTCGAAGAGGGCGGACGCCGAGATTCGTGACTGCGCCGTCTCGTATTTCTGGATCTGCTGCGGCGTCACGTCGACGGCATCAGCGAGCACGCTCTGGTGGAAACCAAGCTGCCTGCGCCTGCGCCGTATGACCTGCCCGACGTGGATATCCACGGCCTCGGGTTTTTTGTCGTCGTCTGTCATCTGCGCTCTCCCTTGATCTTTCCCGGCTGAAACCATGGGCTGGTGTGCTTGTCCCGAGCGGCAGAATGTAACATCTGGTTTATTAGTCAATACTGAGTCGCATTTTAGTTGTTTGCAAAGGTGAAATAATTTAGGTTGTTTCGAAAGGGAGCGAAAAATTTTGAGTGGAGTTGACGTCATCCGGCGACTGCTTGGCCTGATGGGAGCCGCCCGTCTAAAATGCTGCGGGGCGATCGGGGCATGCCTTGGCCTGGAAGCCATTGGTATCGCCCTGGCGATCCTCGCCCCCTATGCCTTGAAAATCCTGGTGGATCACCTCGGCAAGGGGGATGCTTCAATATCTGCACTACTGGCCTATGTTTGCCTTTTCGTGGTCGCCTGGACGGCTACGACGATACTTGATCCGGTGCGAAATGCCTTTTCGTCGAAGATCAACACCCGCCTGGTCCGGGAACTGTCGGTGGGCGCACTGGCGGGAACGCTTGGCGATGGCCGCTGGCGAAAAGTCGACAGCGGGCGCGTCCAGGGTCTCCTGGAACGGTTGCCCTACAATTTGGTTGTCCTCGTCGATGGACTGATCTGGCGCACGGCACCCTTGGCCATCCAGTTGCTGTTCAGCCTGGTGGTAATCGTGCGGATCATGTCATGGACCTATGTGGCGGGATTCGCCGCGCTGGCCGTCGGTTTCGTCGCCGTCTCCTGGCTTGGCGTCTCGCGGCAGGTCGCCGTTTCGCGCGACTACAACGAACGACTCGCCGCGTCGGGGGAATTGCTCGGTGACATCCTCAAGAATGCGCGCCGGGTCGTCGCCAACGGCGCGACCGGTTATGAACTTGCCGGGGTCGGCGCCAGTTTCGATGACCGGGAGCGCTCAGAATCATCCATGAACGGATCGCTCATCCGGCTGAGTTGTCTGCAATGGCTGGTCATGGCCATGGCCCTGTTCGTCATCATGGTGATGGCAGGCCTCGATGTCGTGCATGGCCTTATCACTGCTGGCGACTTCGTCCTCGTCCAGGCTTATGCCATCCGGTTGATCATGCCCCTGTCGACCGTCGCCTTTGTATTGAGCCAAAGCGCGGGCGCACTCGCGGCCGTCGGCGACATACTCAACATGCAAGGGGTAACGCCAAAAGTACCGCAACATGGTAAAGATCGAAAGCCAGTGTCCATTCGGCTGGAAGGCGTTTCATTTTCCTATGGACCCGATCTCCCTGGCTTGACCGACATCACGCTGGAGTTTCCGGCCGCTTCGTTCACCGCGATCGTCGGCGCCAACGGGTCAGGGAAGTCTACTCTGGCGCAACTGATCGCCGGACTGCTGGTGCCCAATGCTGGAACCATACAGATCGAAGCCCGGACTCTGAGCGGGGCTGCGGAAGAAGACGGGATTGCGCAAAAGGTGCTTTACGTTCCGCAACGGACGTCCCTGTTCAACCGCGATCTCCGCGCCAACCTCATGTATCCACCCTTCGATCATGACGAGGCCGCGGCGCTCGACATACTGAGGTCATGGACCTTCCAGGACGGGGAACGGCCTATCGATCCGGACCTGAAGGTAGGCGAAGGCGGAAGCGCGCTTTCGGGCGGCCAGGCGCAGAAACTTGAGCTTGCCCGCCTAATGGGCATCAAGACGCCTTGCCTCGTGCTGGACGAGAGCACCTCGGCGCTCGATCCCCAGAGCGAGGCCAGGGTGATCGCCGACCTGCGCCGCGCCCTCGGAACAGGCACCACTCTGATTCTGGTGACCCACCGCGTCGCCGTCGCCAGGGATGCGGACCAAGTCGTGTGGTTACAAGAAGGTCGGGTTGCGGCGACCGGAGCACACGAGGAGTTGCTGGATTTCGAGGATTATCGAATACTTTGGGGCTCGGGCCGAATAGGCGAGAAAGCGTGACGTTTATGGCACGGCGATGCAGCCGGAATACTTCGACAGTAATTATTTTCGATCTAAAGCGGCGTCCAAGAGCCTCTCTATCCAAATTAAATCGGTCTCCGACAATCCCGCCAAACGCACTGTGATTGCCGAAAGGCGTGAATTTTCTAAGGCGCCTTTAGGTATTGAAGCGCTAAAAAGCTCCGCTTCATCAATATTCAATGCCTTGGCTAAGCTCGAGATGGTGGCAAAACTTGCACCGGTCTTGCCAGTTTCAATTCTTCCTATCATATTCAATGACAATGGAGGAATTGTCGCATCAGCCAATTCTTGCTGAGTTAAATTTTGCTTTTTGCGATGGGCAGCTACCAAGGCGCCAAAGCGCTGTTTTAATTTGTCTTCCATCCATAACGGTTACGAAGAAAGTCTCATCGTTCAAATTGAGGCGTATTCATCATTTTTCTAAAATCACATCTGGATTGATGGTGTGCCCGAACAATTTGTTTCAGGCTCGCCCGAAGAGATTGCGGCGGAGACTAAGGTAGGTTCACTTCGTCTCGATCATGGTAAAGATCACCCTTTTTAGCTTGATAATCTCACCTTCATTCAACTTCGAGAGCGCGGCGGAAATATCGTGCAAATGACGACTGTTGAGATTCTTGTTGTAGAAATTTGTAGAAAACAAATCAGCAGCGTCAATATTCAAGGCTAAAACCAATTTCTCGATCATATTGAAACTTGGTGAGGATTTTGCCCTCTCCAAAGCCCGGATTGTACTGATTGCAACACCAGCCTTTTCGGCAAGTTCGGGCTGTGTCATCCCACGAGCTTTTCGTCGGCTCGCGAGCAACTTCCCAAACCTGACCTTAAGATCGCTTTCCATTGGCTATGGCATAGCGAATTCCTTTTGGCCTCGGAATTGACGCAAATTGTATCTTTTCGGAAAGATACATTCTGATTGTATGTTGATGAATTTTAGTGCTACTTTTTAGATAACATGATTGTGGGTGTGGTGTCTGACACGCGATGATTTCGCCCGCAGTCTACCGAATGCTGCAATGCACGGTCTTCCGAAAGGCTGAGATGGCGATGATATTTCCTCGTTGGTTTGCCGCGACCAAGAAGAATTTGACCGTGGATCAGTATGTCGGGGGGCGCATCCGACATTTTCGTGAATCGAAAGGCGTTTCCATCGCGGTAGTGGCGGAGAAAATAAGTCTTTCGTCTAAGCAGCTAGCCTTTGCTGAACTGGGGCGCAGACGCTTATCCGCGTCGCAACTCTTCGCCATTGCGCGCCATCTCGACGTCTCCGTCGCCGCCTTCTTTGACCGTCGGGAGGGCACACTATGAGTTGGCTACGCCCGGTCGACCGTTGGTTATGCGATGAGGTTCTGCCCCATAAGCACGCCTATCTGGCTCTAGCACGCCGGTTGACCCGCAATGCGGAAGCCGCGAACGATATCGTTCAGGATGTCTATGCCGAGGTGCTGCAAGGCGACACCTGGAAAACGGCCCGCGATCCCAAGGCATTCGTCCTGCGCATCGTCTATTGCCGATCCATCAACTGGGTGAACCGCCAGAAGATCGTGCCGCTGCATCCGCTACCTGAATACGAAGGGTTGTCATACGCCGACTTCGGCCCGGACGCGTTCGACAATCTGTCGGGCCGCGAGGAATTGGAAGCCGTCCTGGAAATCCTGGCTGATATGCCGGCACGCTGCCGCCAGGTGATTACCATGCGGCGCATCGAAGAACTACCCCCCAGGGAGATCGCCCGTCGTCTCGGCATCGACTTGGTCACGGTGCGTCGGCACATGGCACGGGGTGTGGCCATCCTGACTGAACGCTTGGGCCAACGCGGTTCGCCTCGAAAGGGGTCTACTATCGATAATCAGGACATCCCGTCCACCAAGGTCGAATAGACGGCGTGTGGCGAGCGGATTATGAATAGCCCCGGCACTCAACTCAAGCGAACCGGGAGGCAGTGAATTGACAACGGAAAAGCCATCCTGGGACGCCCTTCACGCGGAGGCCGCCGATTGGCTCGCGGCCATGGACACCGGCCAAGCCAGCCGCGACGAATTCGAGAAATGGCGCGAGGCCGATCCGCGCCATGCGGCAGCGTTTGCACAGGTTGCCGGCTCGCTCATGACGTTGGATCGACTGAAGCCTGAGTTGAAGGCGCGCGTGGCACCGGTGAGGGTAACGTCACGCCGCGTCTTTGTCCTGGCCGGTGTTGGTGCGTTCGTGGCCGCCGCCGCCGTCGGCGGATTCGCCGTGGCCACCGCGAAATCAACACTAGCGACCAAGGTAGGCGAGCGAAAGACGCAACGCCTGCCGGACGGTGGCCTTCTTCAACTGAATACGGCCTCGAAGGTGCAATACCGGTCGCATGCCGGTGTCACCGAACTCTGGCTGCGGGAAGGCGAACTTTCCCTCGACTTGTCGCATGGCGGGGGGCTTTGCCGTTTGTATGCTGCGGACCGGGTGGCCGAATTTTCCGATGCCACGGTCAATGCGCGCTTACGCGGCAACCTGCTCGACCTGGCTGTCGTGACAGGCAGTTGCAAGCTGATGCCTGCGAAGGGCAGCGCCGCCCGTGCCGACGCCCAGTCGGCACCCACTGTCGTTCAGGCCAACCACGCCGTCTTGTCGGGCGCGACCGAGTCGATCGTCCGCCCGCTGAACGATGTCGATACGGCCTTCCTGACCGGATGGCCGAAGGGCGAACTGGTCTTCGAGGGGCAGACGCTCGACACGGCGGTGGCCGAGTACAATCGCTATCTTCCGAACCGGATCGTGGTGGCTGACGCGTCCCTCTCCGGCATCCGGCTCGGCGGCCGTTTCACGACCCGCGATCCTACCGCTTTTCTGCAGGCGTTGCACCAGAGCTTTGGCATTCGTGCAACAGATGACGGCGAAGGCACCATCACCCTCACAAAATAATCAGGCCTGATTGATCGGTTCGCATTCGGCGCCGGACTTCACCCCTCTCGTCACGCAAGTGACATGTTCAAGGGGTGGCTCAATGTTCAAGTTTTCAAGCAAATCGGTCCGCAAGAGTGGTACGGCGCTGGCGGCTGTTTTCCTCATCATGGCGGCGGGTGCGGCATCGGCCAAGGTCGGGGACCAGGTCTATGCGTTCAAGATCCCGGCGGAAAACACGGCGAAGGCGCTCAATGATTTTGCGCGCCAGGCCAACCTCCAGATCATGTTTCCCTATGACCTGGCGTCCCAGCATAACGCCCCGGCCATCTCCGGCCAGTTCACGCGCGCGGACGTCTTGACCCGACTTCTCGACGGCACGGGCCTGGAAGTGGCAGAGGAGAGCGACACGTCGGTCACGTTGCGTGTTGCCACGTCGGCCGGTACCAAGCCCACGGCGGGAAACGGCATAGAATCGACCGAGGTCATCGTAACGGGAACGCACATCCGCGGCGGCAATGCCACGTCTCCGGTCCACACCTTAACGCAGAAAGACATCGAGCAGTCCGGTTACTCGCAGGTCGGCGACCTGATGCGTAGTCTTCCGGAAAACTTTGGGGGCGGGCAAAATCCCGGCGTCATTTCGGCCGACGGATCGAACGTGGGGAACTACAACCTGTCTGGCGCCTCGACGGTCAACCTGCGCGGCCTGGGAGCGGATGCGACCCTTGTTCTGGTCAATGGGCATCGCATGTCGGCCGACGGTGACTATGGTGCGTCCGATATTTCCGGGATTCCCCTGGGGGCTATCCAGCGGATTGACATCGTTCCGGACGGTGCCTCGGCCCTTTATGGGTCGGACGCAGTAGCCGGAGTGGTCAATTTCGTCTTGCGGCGGTCCTATTCCGGTCTGGAGGTCCAAGCCGTCGCCGGCGGCGCGAGCCAAGGCGGGGGCACGCTTCGGCAGGGATCGATCCTTGGCGGTTTCAGCACCGGACGCTTTCACGGACTAGCCAATGTCGAAATCGCGAACCAGGACTCGGTTGTAGCGCGGGATCGCCGAAGCGCCAGCGGCGTCAGCCCGGAGGCTACGTTGTTCCCAGACCTTCGTCGCCAATCTCTATTCCTGAGCGGCGGGGTCGATCTTAGCGATGCGCTTACTCTCTCGACCGACATCCTGGTGAACCAGAGGTCCATGGCGACCATCACCCAGTTCACGCCGGCTTCGGCAGTGGCGCACGCCACGACGAATACGCCGTCATTTACGGCCGCATTCAACCTGGATGTCCAACTGGGGAGCGACTGGAAACTCCGACTATCCGATGTCGTGTCCGGAAGTCGCAACAGTTTCACGACCTATTATCCTGCCTATGACTACAGCAATTCAGGTAGATACCGGAATACCCTCAATACTGTCGAAGCTACGGCCGACGGGACCCTTGCGACGCTTCCGTCCGGGCCTGTGAAAGCCGCTTTTGGCATAGGTACGCGCCACGAAACCTTCAACTATCCGGCGGACGAGACCAGGGACGGGCAGTACCTTTTCGGAGAAGTCCAGCTTCCTTTAGTGGTTCCGTCCGTTCATCGGCCCGGCCTCCACCAACTCGACGTCAACGCGTCCGTCAGGACGGAGCGCTATGCTCATATCGGAAGTGCGACCGTCCCCAAGATCGGCTTGCGTTACGTGCCGCTAGACGGGGTGACGGTGCGCGCCAGCTGGGGCAAGTCCTTCAAGGCGCCAACCTTCATCCAACTCTACAATACCCGATACGCCTATCTCATAAACGCGAGCGACCTTGGGTACGCCCCAATGGGCACCGTCCTGGTCACGACCGGCGGCAATCCGGACCTGAAGCCTGAGAAGTCGACCTCCTGGACCCTGAACGGCGAGTACGTTCCGCCGGCCATGCCTGGGCTGTCGTTCTCGGCGACCTATTTCGACATCAGGTATACCGGTCGCATCGTGACCCCCACCGGCATATTATTGAACGCCCTGGCGACCGACCAGTTTGCGCCCTATATCCAACAATCGCCGAATGCGGCGGCGCAGGCCGCCGTCATCGCCGACGTTGCGTCCTTCCAGAACTGGTCATCGGGCGCGTATGACCCCGCCAATGTCGTCGCGCTGTTTCGAAACAACTATGTCAACGCTACCGGCCAGACGGAGAGAGGAATCGATCTCGCCTTTCGCCAATCGTTCGATCTGAGCGAGGGCAAGGTCTCCACCTTTGCGAATGCGACCTTCCTCCAATTGAGGCAGCAGTTCATCCCAACCTCTCCCGTGGTGGAATTATCAGGCACGGTCTTTTACGTTCCCCGGCAAAAAGTCCGCGCGGGCGTGATCTTCGCAAAAGGTCCATTCACCACGACCTTGACGGCAAACCATGTCTCGTCTGAGCAGGATACCGGCGTGACGCCATTGAGGCGCGTCGGGGCGTGGACAACCGCCGACCTTGTTGCGGCGTACCAGTTCCGCGGAACATCCGGAATCGGCAAGGACCTTCGCGTTTCCCTTGCGATCTTGAACCTGTTCGATCGCAAGCCACCCTTGGCTCTTAGCGGCAGCGTTGGATATTCCGGGATCAACTACGACAGCACCAACACATCAATCATGGGCCGGTTCGGAACCCTCAGCGTTTCGAAGGCCTGGTGATGTCGGGACTAGCACTGATGTCGGCGGTTGCAGCCTTGGCCGCAGCCTCTCCAAGCGAGGTGACGGCACCTATCTGTCATGTCCTGCCCGAACCGGTGATTTCGCCTCAAGCTCCAGGGCGTGGAGTTACGCCGGAAGACATTGCGACGCTGCGCGACATCGGCACGCCGAATATACCGACCACGCGCGATCGACTGTTTACCGTTTCGCCGGATGGGCGCCGGATCGCGTTCCAGGTCCGGCAGGCGGATGTCGCTGGGAACCGGTATTGCCTAGGCATGGTCGTTATTGACCTGGGCAAGCCCGACAGCCCGGTCATCGTGGACCAGGGAGGAGAATTCCTTGCCTTTCCGCTGAGCAGCTACGGTATCGCCGATAATCCGCCTTCGGGGCTGCCAAGCACGATTACGCCGCTATGGTCTCCGGATGGCCGTTGGATCGCCTATCTCCGGCAAGACAACGGCACCGCACAGGTCTGGCGGGCGCGCACTGACGGTTCGGGCGCCGAGCAGGTTACGCATTTGCCGTTCAATGTCGAAGTGTTTGCGTGGACGGCCGATGGTCAAGGCATTGTCGTCGGCGGTCGACCTGGGATAGTCGAGTTCAATCTTAACGTGGAAATCGAAGGCCTGAGCGGCTATCGATACGACGAGCGAACCGTTCCGAGCATCCGGTCCCGGCCCATCGCGCGCGAGCCGATCGAAACCCGATATTTCAAGGTGACGCTTGGCTCTGGCACCGTTAGTGAAGCCGCCGCCGACGAACGGGCACTGGCCGATCCCTCGGCCGTAAGCCCGCAGACGCCAGGCGCCAGTTGGGTCGTGAAGGACCAAGCCGGAAACATGGCCTGGGCTGCGCCGCAAAGGCCGGACGACGTTTCCGCCCCGACGATCCTTCACACCCGCTATGCGGGGAAACCGGAGCGGGTCTGTATCGAAGCAACTTGCCAGGGTGTCCAAGACGCATGGTTCGACACTGCAACGGGCGACCTAATCTATTTACGATATTTCCGTGGCGAATCCGACGAGCAGGTCTACCGCTGGGCTGTCGGCGCAAAGCAGCCAGAGTTGCTTTGGCGAACGGAAAACCGGTTCGCGTCATGCCAAAAGAGCGGCGCGGACTTGGTGTGTACCGTGGACGAACTCACCCGGCCCCGCCGCATCGTCAAGCTGGATTTGCAAGGCTGGCACATGACGACCGTTTTCGATCCCAACCCCGCGTTTGCGACGTTGCAAAAAGGCCAGGTCCAGTTGCTGCGCTGGACGAACGGCTATGGTGTCGAAAGCTTCGGCCATCTGGTCCTGCCGCCGGATCATAAGCCGGGAGACAAGCACCCGCTGGTCGTGGTGGGCTACAATTCCCTGGGTTTCTTGAGGGGCGGAACCGGCGACGAATACCCGATACTGGCCTTGGCCGAACAAGGGTTTGCCGTGTTGAACTACCAGACGCCCGTAGATATCGGGATCAAGATAGGCGCCAAAACGTGGGAGGAACTCCGCCGCATCAATTCCACGGATTGGCAAGAATACCGCAATGCGGTCTCGTCCATTGATACCGGTGTTGACGCGGCGATCGCCACAGGGGCGGTCGACTCGACCAAGATCGGACTGACGGGCTTGAGCTTCGGCGGGTCCGTCGCCCAATTCACCTTGGTCAACAACCGTCGCTATTCCGCGGCGATCTTGAGCACGTGCTGCGAGGAGGCGAGCGTCGCCACGATGTTCGCCGGTCCGGGATTTGGCAAAGTCATTCACGATGAGGGCTATCCGCGTCTGACCGATGACGCCCCCAAATTCTGGAGGCCTATGTCGTTTCGGCTGAATGCCACGACGATGTCGACGCCGCTGCTGCTGCAAATTCCTGACAGGGAGTTCTTGATCGCTATTGAGGGCGTGACGGCCCTTCGGGAAGCGGGCCAACCCATCGATGTCTACACCTTCCCGAATGAGTCTCATGTCAAATGGCAGCCTATCCATCGCTTGGCGGTGTACCAGCGGGGCATCCAATGGTTCGATTTCTGGCTGCGCGGACGGGAAGATCCCGATCCCGTCCAGCCGGACCAATACCAGGTCTGGCGCGCGTTAAGGCGCTAGACCCGGTAGGCCGGACGGTGGTTCGCGCGTACGAACACTGCCCGGTCGGCCCTGCCCTTCGATCGGAGGGCAGGGCCACCAACTCCGACTCGATGTCCTTCCCAGATTCAAGCGAAGCGCGACCGTTACTAAAGCGTCGGCTTACCCAATGGACAGAGCCAGCTACGCAAACGAGATGCCGGCGGCCGCCAACAACCACCAAAATGACCCAAATGCGCCGAGTGCGGAGCGTTGGTCAGTGGGCTATAACAAGTCCTAAAGTGAACGCCCGATGCCCGGATTGCTTTAGCCTACGGCCCGTAGTCGCGGCCCGAAGACGAACTTAACGCGAGTGACAGGTGGAAGGCCCACCGGAAAGCGTAGGTTTGTCAGCTATTGCTCGGAGTTTATCCAATCGAAAGCGTTGCTCGGGTTCAGAACAGGAAGGTGCCAATTCGGCCCTTGTTCGTACTACGTAATCTTCGATTCATCTGCAGAATTGCCGGGGCATTGAACTTGACTGTCGATATTCCAGTCCTGATAGGGAAACGGAAATGTTCCTGGAGTGACCAACTGGCCTGCAACATGTTGTACAACTCGCCAGCAATCCCCGTTGCTGTCCTTTAATATTGCCCAGTTTTCGTAAGCTTGGACGACGTCAGCGCGCGTGGACCAGCCCCCGCCAATCTTTTCAAGATTCACCATATCGCCCCCGGAGAGAACAGGAAGAGGCGCATTGTGCTGATTCATCGGAAGATGAAACCTAAAGGCGGCACCAGGTACAAGGCCTATTCCCGCCGTTACCGCGTTCCATTGCATATTTAGCTCCATTTCGGATGTTGGTACGGGAAGGGGAATAGTGAACGGGGATTAATTCTGGATTGATTGGGCTATATATTTTACCATAGATTGCATTTGACGTTGAATTTATAGATATCGCCGCTTTGAAAAGGACTCATTTTCAGTCTGACGTCTCGCCGGCCAGCACCGACGCTACCAACATCGGCACCAAGTTTCCGCCTCGGCCAAAAAAGACAGGTGAAAACAATTATTGGCGGACAACGGCATGTCGCCATTGAAAATGCTCGCTATCGCTGCGCCATCAAGGATACCGTTTTCAACCAGCATCCCGTCGACCAGCAATGCCTTCAATATTGCCCGGTTCGCGTTCATCAGACGAAAGGCAAAACCGTTAGGACCACCCTTTGAGCGTCTATTGAGGAGACGCATGGGCAGGATGTCGGTGTACGCTTGCCGTGCAATCGACCGATTGCGCCCGCCCGCGCACCATTGCCAGGTCGGAATTGACAAACACGCCTCGATGATTGGCTGCGACAGCAGGGGATTTATCAGCGGTGGACCAGATCTTTCAAACCCGTCGATCGAACCCTGGATTCTGAGCAAACTCGCCACGTGTTCCACCTTGCCTATGGGCGTTCCCTCGGGTGGTGACAGCCACGGATGATCGAAACGGACCGGCTCAGCCGCCAACCTGCCCTTGTTCAGGAATTCGGTTTCAGCCGTCCAGTCGAACCGACCCTTGTACCTTCGCCGGCATCGCCACGCTTCGTGCACGATCTCCGGGATGCTCCGACCGGTCAGGCGCAGGACGTTATCGAAAGTCTGGACTATCGACGGCGATGGGCCTTCGGTGGATAGGCGATCCAGCAAGGAAACGGGGGAGTTCATGATGCAGAACACGTTGTCGCCGCCCAGGCCCGACATCCATGCGTCGAGAGAATTTTTCGTCCCAACCCTGAACTTGACGGCGATATCGGCCATGGCGAGCGCTGAATAGATGGGCCTGGGAAGATAGGAGGAGGTCGACCGGGTGAAATCGACGTCGGCCGGGTCGTAGAAAACCTCATCCAGTCGGGCGCGGACGGCCTCGGCTGCGAGCCGGGCATACTGCCGTTCGTCGCCCTCGGCATCGTTCGACGCTAGATTGACCAGGGTAAGGCTGTTTGCGCGATTTCGAAGCGCGGCGACGACGATCGATGAGTCGAGACCGCCAGAGAGGCTGACCCCCGCCTTCGGGAAGCAATCGCTCCACGCGCCGACCGAAGCGTCGACGATACTTTTGAGCCGTTCCGCGGCCTCGAGTTCCGTCTGCTTCGTAGGTCGGATATGGTCCCAGGGTGACCATATGGCTTCGGGGTTGGCTGGATTTCGGGCGTCCAGGCGGTAGCCGGCCAGAAGTTCGCTGATGTTGGTCAAGGCGGTTCGAGGGCGCTTGAACTCGATGCCTGCCAGATGGAGAAACAGGCCATTCCAGTCGACTTTGGGGATTTCCAATGTGGCGCCGACGAGCCCTTTCAGATCTGACGATATCGCCAACCCATCGCCTAGGTTGCTGTAGTAGCAGGGAAGGGCGCCGGAAGGGTCGCGAATGACGACGACGCCTTCGTCCACGACCAGAAAAGCGACATATCCGCCCCAGTAGTTGGACAGAAGGGACTGGCCGCGTGTCGCAAGTATTCGACTGCCGATGTCTTCGTTGAGTTCGGTAACGCGATGGGCGGGAATGGTCCGCGTGAAGAGATGGCCGACGATTGCTCCCCTGTTCCCCGGCAGCAATACCGCCTTTTCGCTTGCAAAAATTGAGAGGCGTTCGGACCTGAATACCGGCTGCAGCCCGCCATCGCTTACCGAGCCAACCATTTCCGGCTGCGATGAAGCGGGCGTAGTGACTGCCAAGTATCTCAGGGCCATGGCTAGATCGCCAGGATGGGGGTAAAGCGGCCGATTTTTTCCACGTCGTCGTTGAGCGCCATGCCGTCGTACTGGACCCACGCGTGCGCCTCGAATGGATTGTTCCTGACCCCTATGACGAACAGGGGAGAGCAAGTGTAATGAGCCAGGTAATTGACCATTGCGATCGAGCGCCGGAGGCATTGATCATGGGTTTGCGTTACGATGCTGGTTTCAAGGAAAGCAGCCAGGATCTTGGAGGACGGCGGAACCTTGTTCTGTCCAGTTCCAGTCTTTCTGTTCGACAGGTTTGCAAGGACCTGGCTTAACGGCTTGCGGGAAAGATCGCGTTTGGCCTGAGCTTGGCAATACCAGGCCCGGAGGAACGGCCAAGGGGAAGGGCGAGCGTCGATCAGGTCCAAGGCCGACTCACGAACTTCGGGGACGATGGTGGGCAGGGGAAAGCGTTCTGGAATATCCGTGGGCACCAGAAGCGTGGCGGCCGTTAACGGTGCGAGCGCCCTGACATGCTTGTCCAATGCCACGCCGTTTTCAACAAGGTACGCAAAGGCTTCCTGGCAGGATGCCGGCAAGCCGAAATATCGGTCCGCGTCGACATCCAGGAAGGTGGTAGCACCGTCGGCCACGCAGTAATGCACGCCGGCCCTTAGCCCGTAAGCTTGCATGGAGCCCATCCTTGAAGAAGAGCGCAAGCCGGGGCCTGCGCTCTTGCGTTTGTCATTCGGAAGTGGCGGGCATGTCCTTGCGCGTGCCAAGCAGGCCGTCCTGGACGGGGTACATCGTGCCCCCCTTGGTCCCGGTGCTGGCGACGGCCAGAACGATGGGGCGCTCGACCGGTTCGTTGATCTTTTCCATGGTGAACAGTTTCCTGGCTTGAGGTTGAGCGAACAGGAAGAGCGCTGGCTATTGCGCACGCTCTTCCTGGCGACGATCAGTCGGCCGCCTGGGGCGTGTCCTTGCGGGTGCTGATCAGGTTGTCCTGGACCTGGAAGGGCGCGCCGCCCTTGGTTTCGGCGCTGGCGGCGCCCAGGTCGAGCAGGTCTTCGGAGCGGGTATCGGTATGCGTATTCATAACTACCTCCATCTGAAGTTTGAGATGCCATGACCGTCATGACGAAGGGACGCTAACACCGACGATCTGAAATCGAGCATCGATAACGCACGGATTTCCCGTAAGTTTTCGTGCGATGCCGACGAAATTTCATAGGCTGGATCGCTCGTGCGGATGCGGTCAATGCCGGTCCTGGTAGGACAGCCCGACAAGTTGCGGTATCAGGTCCAACCGTCGGCGATAATACCGGCCGATGGCGTCGACCAAGGCCGGTCGGGTTCCCGCACGGCGAACCTGATTGAGGTCGTTCAATTCGTCCGCTCGGTCTGAGATCAGGCTGTGCTCCAGGGTTCGGATGGCGCGCAAGCGATCGTTGTTGTTTCCGATGTTGCGGGTCAATTCCGTGTTCTGCACCGGGGCGGCTATGGCCAGGAACAGATGTTCGGTCGCGGCCACGACGTCGGCTGGCAAGACAGTGTCGTCGGCCTGGCAGTCCGCCGTGCCGATATCCTCAAGGCCTGTCACGCACACCCAGGCGCTCCATGAGAGCAGGTCGCGAAGGCGCTGTTCGTTGACCCAGGGTATAATGAAGCCGTCTTCGCTGGAATATTCCAGCACGCGTTCACCGACGAGTTGCCGCATGGCATTGGTCACGGGCGATGTGCTTGCCTTGAGGATATCGGCAAGGCCTCGTGCCTGGAGGCGTTGGCCGGGCTTATGGCGGCCGCTCGTGACTTCCCGCTTCAGTTCCAGATAGGTCCGTTCGAAAATCCTGGGCGTCATCGCGGCGCTTTCTCGTGCAGGTAAATCCTTGTTCGTGCCGTGGAAGGGATTGTACCGCTCCGCGCTGTTTCCCTCAGGCGCATTCGGTAAGCCAATCTTCCGGATGACAAACCTAGCACTTAAAGGAGACTTGGAAAACTGAAAGTTGTTTAAATGGAGTTGACTCTCCTTCAACGATTTTGATGTCGAGGCCCAGTTGCCGGCTCCATTACATGTCGATGCCAACCGATTTCGACCTACCGAGGTCCCACGCCACAGCCGTTCGAGACCGCATCCGGCCTGATAAGACTTCGCCGATATGGCGCTCGATTTTTGGTGACCAAGGAACCAACTGGAAGCCCATGCCATCGTCGAGGACGGCGAAGCGACCTGAGGCCAGATCCAGGCGTCTTCTATAGATGCCGTTCACATGATCGCCGTCCTGCGGCAGAGACAAGGGGTGCCCGCCCGTAGTGCGAAATGCGGTTGAGACCTTGTCCAGTTCCCTTTGTCGCAATGTGTCTATGAGGCCGCGAGCAGGTTGCCATTCATCGCCGTTTCGGCTGGCTAGGTTCATTTCGATCAGCCAATCCGCTCGGCGCACCAGGGCTTCCTGCACCTCCTGTCCGAAACCCGTATTGGCGATCGGTGGGCGGTCGGCTTTGACCAACTGTCTGTCCAGCCACGTGGCGCCTTCGGCGGTCATCTGCGTCTGGAGGTCCAGGTCGCTTTCGACCCTGACCATGACATAAGGCTGGTCGCGCCGGGTGTCGGTGGTGACCGTCACGATGGCACCCGGCGTACAGTCCCCCGACTGCTCCAGGCTCGACACGCCGACGTAGTGAGTGCGGCCGTCGATGCCATCGACGATCAGGTAGGCTGTCCCTTTCAATTCGTCGTCAAGGCCGCGTGCCAACAACCGGCCCGTGAGGGAGCCTCCTGCCTGTCCCGCATTGAGGACGAAGCCCTCCGAGGATCGCGCCAGTTCGCGTTCCGCAAGGCCACGGTGGATACGCTTGATGATGTCGCCGCGTTCCCCGAGTTCGCGCAAGACGGGCTCCACCCGATCGGAAATGATCCATTGTCCAGGCGCGAACTGGTCAGCCAGGCCCAGGCTTTCCAACTTGCGAATGCGGCCTGCCTTCAGCACCTGGAATTCGGCAGCGCCATCCCCGGCCGTGGGCGCCAGGTCGATAAAGCCGTCGCGCTTGGCATCCAGCAACAGTTGGCGATCGAGTTGGGTGTAACGGTCAGCCTCGACTTGGCGATGGAGCGCCTGATGGATGTCGAAATCGGTGCGCGGTCCCAACTCGTCGGTGATCAGTCCTTGTGTACGGGCGCGGAGTCCCTCCTTGATGTAGTCGCGGCTGATGACCAGGTCGTCGCCGATGTCGGTGATCCCACGCACGATGACATGGACATGAGGATGTTCCGTGTTCCAGTGTGTGACGGCGACCCAGTCCAGAGAGGTCTCGAGGTCGACAGCGGCCTGCTTCATCAGGTCCCGGGTGAAGCGCTGCAGGTCCTCCATCTGCGCGGCATCTTCGGGGGAAACGATGAACCGGAAATGGTGGCGATCGTCGCTGCAGCGCTCCGCGAAGTCCTTGCCGTCCACGCCATCCCGGTCCGGGCCGAAAAGGGACGCCTTCTCGCCGTCGCGTGTGACGCCCTCGCGCTGAAGATAGCGAAGGTGTGCCTGAAGCGGGGCGGTTCGGCCCCGATGCCTGACGACGCGCGCCTTGACGACGGCCAGGCGGCTGCGGCTGGTCAGCAATCGGTTGGCGATGTGACTGGCCTGTCGGCCTCGACCGAAGCCGGAACGGCCCGCCGATAGTCGGCCGCGCCGGACGGTGGCGCCGGCCTTCTGTGCTGCCGCCAAGGCCTGATGGATAAACGGCCTGACGCGCTGGGCGCTCTTCGAGCGAATGTGCCCCGGCCGTATCCGAAATTCGTCTTCGCGTCGCATCGGGTTGAACCTCTCGAAAACCGGTGCCGAAACAAATGCTTAGATGGAAATCGCCTCGCAAGGTCAGAGCGAAACCTCTCGTCTTCTGTGGCGAAGTCATTGAAAAATAATCGAGATTCGACCTGTCGACCCCCAGCAGCCTCTCGTCCTTTTATCCTGCCTCTCAAAAACGAATGCCGGGATGACCGCATGCCCGCCTATTGACCGGTCTCCTCGGTCGAGCCTGGCGTGTCGAGGGGGGATGGGACGAAGGGAGAGGGGCCGGCCACGAAGACAGTCGCCGCTTCGGGAGCAGCGCCGGAGGCCTGCGGAAACAGGGTGGCTTGCTTCCAAGACGGAGGCGGTGGCGGTGCCGATACGGGCGTCACGTTCAGTGCCGCGGGGCCCAGCTTTAGAGTTATCGCTAGGACATAGGCGCGCGTTTCGGCCGGCAAGGGTTGGCCGGTGTCCCGGTGATTCTCCCACCGGCCCGGGCCTGCGTTATAGGCGGCCAGGAACCCATCTGGTCCATAAGTGTCGTACAGGGCGCGCAGGTAATAGGCGCCGGCCAGGATGTTGTCGTGCGGATCGAACGGGTCCGCGCCGAGGTCGAATTGGCGTCGCAAGGCCTGCCATGTCGCGGGCATGAGTTGCATCAGTCCCATGGCGCCTTTTGGGGAAATTGCGCGCACATTGCCGGCGCTTTCTGTCCCCATTACGGCGCGGATGAGGCGGATCGGCAGGCCGGATTTCTGCGCGGCTTCGTCGACATAGGCGCCATAGTCTGCGGTCACGGGCGCGGCGTCGACGGGTTGGCCGATGGCGGCAAGAGCGAGCACATGGAACATGGCGCTATCCAGCATCGTCGCTTTTGGCGGCGCCATTGCCACCGCGCTTCCAGATCAGGACCCATTCCTTCTTGTCGGTGTCGCGCTGGAACAGGTTGGCGCGGATCGGTGCAGGCAGTGTCGGGTCGTCGAGCGCCAGGCTGACATAGTCCCCTGCGCGCTCGCCGGTGCGTTTCCAGGCGATGCCTACCTCGGGGCCATCCGCATCCTTGATATGGACGGTGTAGTGGGGTTGCCCCTGAACATCCGGCTGGTTCGTCGGGACGAGGACGATATGGCGATCGAACATCAGGGTCTTTATGGTGCCGGAAAAGAGACCGCGGATGCGCGTAAATTGTCCGATCTGGGGCATGGATCGACTCCGAAAATTGCTAGTGGAAGGGCGGATATCCGTGGGTCAGTTGCGCGGACTCGGCGCAAAGGTCAGCAGCGGGAAGGCGCGCCCCTTGACGAGGCCACGCGGGATCGGCCCGAAATATCGTCCGTCGAAACTGTCCGGGACGGCGGGGTTCATGAGGAATATTTCAGATGACGTGACCGCTCGGCAGCCCTGCCAGTCCGGCATGGGCCTGTGCCGGCGATCATCGGGGCGGGCGTCGCCGACACGCACGCCATCGACAAGGAGTTCCAAGCCGTGGCGGCAAATTTCCGAGCCGGAGGTTGCCGCTACGGGTTTGATCAGGAGCACATTATCTGGGAGATACTGGCGATCGGCGGCAAGCCGCTGCGCACCATCGGGAAGGGTGCTTACCGCCAGATCGCCGACATGAAGCGGGGCGCTGGGCTGCACCATATAGAGGCCCTCAGGTACACTCGCGGAAGCGTTCCACAGCATGATGGTCGGACCGCGAATGACGGGAGGGATGCAGATGGCCGCCAGCGCCGCGACAGAGATCGTAGCCAGCGAGCGGCGTCGCAGTGTGCGTTTCGATGATGGGATCGTCGTCATGATGCGGTGCCCGGCGGCGGCAAGTGTGGGCGGCGTGTCGTCGGCATGATCCGGCCGACGCCCGCATCGTGGGTCGACTGGCGGCAGCCCTGCGACGCCCAGTTGGTGAGGGCGTCCACGGTATAGACGACGCGGCCGCCGAGCTTCAGGAAGGTCGGGCCTGTTCCATAGACGCGGTGCTTTTCGAGCGTCCGTTCGGAAAGTCCCAGAAGGCGGGCGGCCTCGGGTGTGCGCAAGTATCTCTGCGGAAGTGGCGTGGAGGAAGTCATCGGAAATCCCTCGGTTTACCACCGGAAAGTGGTGGCTGAGGGGAAGTACATCCGACAATGGAGGTCCTGAAAACGACGGGCAACCAAGAATGGAAACAAGTCTTTGATTGACCTGATTTTTTGGCTGTGCGGGTGTAATATCGAGGTTAAATCACATGATCGGGTGATGACCCGGCCGATCGGAAGAATGCCAAGGTTTGCGGGCAACTGAGCAAAAAAGAAGCCCCCGGTCGGTGTGACCGGGGGCCTTGGCCTTACGAGCGGCTGCGCGACCAGACGAGGCTGTATTCGCCGTCGTCGTCCTGAAACAGGTTGGCGAAGATCGGTGCGGCGAAGGAGGGGTCGTCCAGTTTCAGGGACAGGTAGGACTTGTTCTCGCGCGAGGTCTTCGACCAGGCGGCGCCGATTTCGGCGCGGCCGGCGTAGATCCGATGGGTCGGGGCTTCCTCGTTGGCCGGGGTATCCTCCCGCACGATCCGGACGTTCTGGAGTTGGACGTTGATGGTGAAGATTTCGCCGACGATTTCGCCGTTGACGGTTTGGAACTTGCCGATGACAGCCATGTTGGTCTCCTTGAAAGTGGGGTTCCGAAGCCGCCCTGTGCGGCCTCGATGGCGCCGAGTTTCAGGAGACGTGGCCTGCGTCATGGTCGATGCCGGCCTTTTTTGGCTCGCGAGGAACTGACGGAAAGCAAGATGACGCGCCCTTGGCGCGACCTGCGAATTCCGTCAGGGGGAAAAAAGCCGGTAGCGGCCATTGACGCAAAAGGACAGGGCTCATGGAAATGTGCGTCCGTCGATGGCTGCTCAGGGCATCTTCGCGATCGCCACGGTCAAGGAGACCAACATGGCTGTCGGCGGCAAGTCCGCGCCTCCGCTGCATCGTCCAGCCTGCGAGACCTTCCCTCGCGGTGCAGGTCCAGAACGTCCGGATCGGCCATGGAAGCGTACGGTCGCCGCAGCCCGGCTCGGTATCCTCGTCGGCCTTGCCGAAATGGCGCCGTCCGGCCGAGAGCGTCACCTCTCCGGACTGCCGTCAGCTGGCGAGGATCGACCACGCGGCTGTAGCCAATTCCCTATTGCCAATCGGAGCAGGACGCCCCAGGCGACTACAGCCTTGTCTAGTCGTGTGGATGCCCGCAAGGCCACAGTCTTTGCCACGCCCCCGTGGCGCCAGCCATGGCGGCGACTATTGCCAGGCCCATTCGCCATATGGATGCCGGAACGAAAGGCCCCAGCACCGCTGCTGCGAGACAGAAGGCGGAAAGCGTCGCGGGCACGATGATCAGGCTGGCCAGAAGGATCCGCAGCACCGACGACCGGGTGAGGTGGATGGAAAGGCGCAAGGCCGCGGTGATGACCGCGAAGGTCAGCGCCCCGGCGAAGACCGCGCCTGGCAGCCCCCGCCGCCGGAAAGCACCGCCCGGGCCGCCAGGCAGGCGCAAAAAAGTGCGAACAGGTTTTCCGCAAGGAAGACGATAAGCGGGACGGCCACGACGAGGCCGCCTGCGATGAGCATGAGTGCGAAGACAAGCATGGGCGATCGCGGCCAGGCCGCGCCTCCGATGATGTGAGTAAGGGGGAGGGAAAGGCGGCTAGACGCCGCCTCGCCAGACCGGGATACCGATGGCTCGCGCCTTGTCGGCGAGATTGTCCTGCACGCCCGAACCGGGGAACAGCACCACGCCGGTGGGCATCATATCGAGGAGCGTGTCGTTCCGCTTGAAGGGCGCTGCGCGCTTGTGACGCTGCCAGTCGGGCTTGAAGGTGACCTCGGTGACCTTGCGCGTTGTCGCCCATCTGGAGGCGATCAGGTCGGCGCCGGTCGGCGAGGCGGTATTGAGCAGGACGAGATCGGCGTGTTTCGCCAGGAGTTTGTCGAGCACGGCCCAGATCGCATTGACATCCTGGAAGTCCGTGCCACCGCTGAAGGCGATGAGCGTCCCCGTCGGCGCCAGGAGTTTAAGCCGGCTCGCCTGGCGCGCGGATATATAGTCGCGGCTATCGAGCATGGCCGATGTCATGTGGCGGCGATTGGTGAGCGATCCCGCCTTTGGCCGCCAGGTATCGTTTGTCGCAAGGGCAAAGTGTTCCGCCGCCAGGTCACGCAGGGTTTCGAGGGCTTCGTGTCGGCCGGAAAGCGCCCGCCCGCGCGCAACCAGGCGTTCCAGTTCGACCGACTTCACCTCGGAGCCATCCTGCTGCCGCTGCGCCGATTGTTGCGACACCGTATTGTCGTCGAGTTGCTGGTCGAGCCGCTCAGTGGCGCGGTGGAACAGGTTGACCAGGCCCCAGAGCAGGCCGTCGCGGTCTTCCTCGAGAGGGCTGTCCGACAGGCAGAAATCGAGCGCGTCGAACATGTCGGCGATCGCACCCTGCATGTGGCCCTGGTCCGGCAGGTCGCGTGTGTCCGGTTCGTCCTCGGAAAAGACGGGGCCGTAGAGCCGCATGTGCTGCATGGCGTCTTCGGTTTGAGAGGCCTCGCCGGTGAAGTCGTCGGTATCATAGGGTGACATGTCCTTGTCCTCCGATTTGGACCCGCGCCTTTCGCGGGCCTTACGGCGACTGCTCGCCACGGGCTCGGGCCCGGCGCACCCCTTAGGGGCTGGACCGGCCCGGACGGCTATTTTGCCTCGCGATGCAAAGCGCGGCCTCGTGCCGCGCGGCGGAAAATAGTCGGATGGGACCGGTTGCGCCGGGCCCGAGACCGTGGCGCCGTCGCCCTCTGGAAGGCCCGATGGCGCTGTCGGGGTCGGTGGCAAGGCCGAGCCTGATCCTGGCGATTGCGGCTGCGAGGTCTACGGGCGATGTGGCGCATGCGGTCAGGCCGCCAACTGATCGAGCAGGGAGGCGCGGTAAACTTCAAGGCCAAGGGCGCACAGGTCGCGATTGTGGTCCTCGTTGCTCGGCCTCAGGAGTGTGACGGACAGACCCGCGAGGCGGCTGCGGTCGGCGAGGGTTCGGGCTGCCGACCATCCGGCGTCATCGTCGTCAGCGGCGATGAGCAACTGGCTGACGATCGAGGGAGGCTTATAGCTGGCCAGGTTGCCCGCCGTGAGCGTAGCGTGGCATGTGAGCCAGGGCATCGCCGTGCGGATCGACAGGGCGTTTTCAATGCCCTCCGCGACCGCGATCATCGGCATAGCGGCGCCGAACCGTACCGCATTGCCGTGAACGCGCCCGAGAGAGCGCTTCGGCCTGTCCAGCGGCGCCTTGCCGAGCCGGAGACCAGAATGTCCAGCGGGGTCGAGATAGAGGCGATGAACCCCGCCGATAACGTCATGGTCATCTGTCACCGGTGCGATGAGTGCCGGCCAGGCTTTCCGGTCGCTATCTCCGCTGGGGCGGCAATAGCAGTGGGATAGGAATCGAAGGCCACAGGCCAGCGTCGAGTCGATGGCCCGTTCAAGCAGGTAGGTTTCTGCCAGGGTGCCTTGTATCGGACCGGCGTCGGCATAAAGAGATCGCGCCTGGCGGATGTGGTGGCTGCGTCGCGGCCGATCAGTGCGGAAGCGGCGATGTGGCGCTGTGGTAGTACCGCCCACGAACGATTCGGCTTCCGCCAGGGCATCGACGAAACGGCCGGACGGTACCGCCAGACGGATGATATCGAGGAGATCCCCATATTCTCCCGTGGCGGCGTCGGTCCACCTGCCGGCGGGCCTGCCCGAACGGTCCTTGAACAGGCGGACAAAGGTCGACCTGCCCGGGGCGTTACGAGCATCGCCGACCACCCAATAATTTCCGACGCGTTGACCGTTAGGCAGGTAGCGCCGGCAAACGGCCAGTGCACGCGCTGAAAGGCGCGCCACCAGGTCTGATGCCTCGATCATGACAGCTTCCGAAAAGGCGAAGCCCGGCGTGATGCCGGGCTTCTGGTTGATTATCTATTCCGCGGCGTGGGCGAAGCTCTCGGCCGCCCCAATATCGGTGTTCTCGGCCTCGCTGCTCGGCGCCTGCCCCGGCGTTGCCGCGGTGCCTACCGGAGGTTCCGGCGCCGCGACGGTCTTGGGCCCGCGAAGTGGCTCCGCCAGCCAGCCGGAGCCCTTCAGAAGTGTCTCCGCCTCCGCCGCCATGTCGGGTTTCTTCAGGTGATCGATGCGGGCAGCCGCGTCGGCACCGCAGCCTTCGGCGACCGCCAGCAGGATGCGGGGCTTCGGAACCCGTCCCAGGTAATTGTCGACAGTGGGGACCCATCCGCCTGCAACGAGATCCAGGCCGACGGCTTGCGCGATCCGGTCGGCGTCTTCGAGGCGATGAGCGATGCTGGTGCCGGAAGACCCGCTGTAGCCCGGTCGAGCCGGCGGCTCGTAGAGCGCATTCAGGCTCGGTGCGATCAGATGCGCGAGCAGTTGTCCGCGCGAGTCGTCCGACAGGTCGCTGAGGAACGCCCAGAGATCGGCGACATCGCTGGGCAAAGTCTCACGCCATGCTGCAGTGCGAGCCGTGATGGACGCGTGGGCCGGGCAGTCCTTGAGATCGGGGCCGCCGACAAAGGCGAGGCTCGTCGATGTCGCCCGGACCTCGAGGGCGTCCAGCAAGGCGTTCGGGTAAAAGGCATCGCGACAAAGCTTGTGCAGTAGCGCCGTCAAGGCGACTGCCGGGTTTCGGGCGAGCGCGTCGCGAAGGGCGAGGGTGCGGAATGCCGTCAATTCGCGATTCAGGCTGTCGGGCAGGGGCTTGATGGAGGTGTCCTCCGGTTCGATCGCTTCCGGCGCCGGGCTGAAAGCGCGGTTTTCCCCTTCGACCGCGTCGTGCTGGCCGTTATCTGGGCCAGCCTCGTCCAAGCCGTTACCATCGTCGCTCTCGTCACCCCCGGCGGCAGCGTTGGGCTCGGGGCGACGATCTTCGGGCCGCACGTAGCCCTGCTCGATCCTCAACTCCCCTTCGCGAGTCAGCGAAACGAACACCCCGGCGATGGCCATGTCTTCCGGCTTGTAAACGGGCGCCGGATTTTCCAGGTCGTGGATGAGGGATTCCAGTTCCTCGACACGCGCCGCCGCGGCGTCTGGCAAGTCTTCGCCGTTGTCCTGCTGGCTGTCGAGAATGCCGTTGTACTCGTCGACCAGTGCCTTCAGCCGAGTTGAATCGTCTTCGGACAGCATGGGGACTTCCGGGACGAGTTCATCCATCTGGAAGGTGAGGGCGTAGGCGAAGTCGACGGCCACCTCGACCCATTTCCAGCCTTGGCGCCGGATATCCTCGGCAACGGCGTCCAATTTACCCGTGACGAGGTGGTCGAGCAGGGCCGGATCGCTGAGCCAGCCACCATTGTCATCGGTGAACAGGTCGCGGAGGACCGTGCCGCCGGCATCGACATAGGCGTCGAGGGTCACGTAAAGCGCCCGCTTGTCCGACGCGGCGACGGTCGATTCCGTCAGGAGCCGCTTGATCCGGTAGGTCCCCAGGTCGCGGCTGGTCGTCAGTTGCTGAAAGACGGCGGCCTGGCGCTCGGTGTCCGGGTTGACGGTAAAGGCCATGACGATTTCGAGCGCGATCGTGCCGGCCTCGTAGGCGTCGAGGATGACGGGGGCGACCAGGGCAAGCTTCATGCGCTGCCTGACGACGTTGACGGGCACGAAGAAGCGGGCCGCGATGTCTTCCTCGCTCAAGCCCTTGTCGGCCAGGGTCTTGAAGGCGTGGAATTGGTCCAGTGGGTGAAGGTTGAGCCGCTGGACGTTTTCAGCCAGGGAGTCCTCTTCCGCTATGCCATCGGTTCGAACGATACAGGGAACGGGTGCGTCCTTGGCCATGCGCTTCTGTTTGACCAAGCGTTCGAGGGCCCTGAAGCGTCTTCCGCCCGCCGGGACCTCGAATAGACCAGTATCGGCGCCGGCTTCGTCCGTGATGGGGCGAACCGACAGGCTTTGCAGCAAGCCACGCCTGGCAATGTCCTCGGCAAGGTCTTCAATGGATTGGCCGTCCTGGATGCGGCGGACATTGGCCTGGGACAGCCGAAGCAGCGAGAAGGGAATATCACGGGCGCCTGGCAGGGTGATCTTCGTAGTCTTGGTCATGATGTGACTCCTGACGGCAACCAGAAGCCTCTCTTCCGCTTCAACCGTCATCACATCGCGACCGCTCTCTGACTCTTGGGCGGCCATATATTTTAGGACCAAAGCCGCGTTCCCCTTGTAGCGGTAGCGCAAAATGCCTATTTCCACTTTCGGCCGCGGGCCCATCACCCCCCCCTCGATGGACGTGGCTTTAGGCGATGGGCACCCTTGCCCCCCAGGGGTGCCCATTATCGTATGACGTCAACCGACACCCTCCAGCAGTTTCTTGGCCTTGTCCTCAAGGTCGAGCCGTGCATCCTGGTTGGGCCTTTGCCTGGCAACCGCCGTGATGCCCTGTACGAAATCGAAGATGCTTTCGGGTTTGTGCCCCTCTTCCCGCAGGACGGTGTCGATGATTTTGGCTGTCTCCGCCTTCCCGAAGCCGCGTTTGCGCAGGAAGGCTTGGCGGTCGTCGTCGGTTTTCGCGACGACGGCCGACCGCGCCGCCTTGATGCTATTGACGAAAGGCACCGGAGACGAATTGGCAAACCGCTCCAGGGCGGGCGCGGCCTCATAGGCGAAGCGGCTCGCCGCGTACTTGCTGTGGCGGATAGTGATCTCCGAAAAATCCTCGACGCCCCAAAGGTTGCGATTGGCACATACCGCCCGAAGGTAGAAACTGGCCATGCCGAGGGTCTTTGCGCCGACTTCGGAGTTCCAGCAGTAGAACCCGCGAAAAAACAGGTCGGGCGAGCCGTCGGGCAGTCTACCGGCCTCGATCGGGTTCAAGTCATCGACCAGGAACAGGAAGACGTCCCTGTCGGAGGCAAAAAGCGTGGTCGTCTCGGCACTGACGTCGACGAAGGGATTATAGACGTTAGTGCCCCAGTCGAGAACGCCGGGAACCTTCCAGCGGGTATCGCCTGTACCGTTGCCGGCGATCTTTTGCACGGACGAGACCAGTTCGTGGTCGTAGATCCGGCCGTAGTCCGGGCCGGTGACTGCCCGCAATTCCACGCGGCCGTCGTCCAACTCCAAGGTCTTGACCTGTTCGGCACGATGCGAGGTCAGGCCGTATTGCAGGTTGATCGCGGCCAGCGGCGCCGGAAGCTGCCGGAGGTAGGCGGCCGGCGCCCCCACCAGACTGGCCAGTTGACCGAAACTCCAGTGGGTTGGAGCAATAGCCTTCTCCGATCCCGGAATGAGCAAGGTCAGGTCGTCGCCGTCATCACGCCTTGCTTCGACACGCACGGCGGCGCTTTCGATCGTACGGGTCCGGCTGAGGTCAGTACGACGCCGGACAGAGGCAATCAGTTCGGACAGGGACAGGTAGCGTTCATCGGCTGGCCGGGAAAACCATTCTGAAGAAACGCGGCCAATTCTTTGGCCGCGGCTTGGATCGACACGATAGCCAGATGCTGGGACAGGGGGGAAGGCAAAAGCTTGGGACATAGATGGGCTCCGGACGGTGGCCGAGACCAACTCTCGGACCTTCATCGTCGCAGAGCTCGCGAACCTCTCTCCCTCTATGCAGGGCGTACTCAATTGTAATAGGGTTCGTAGCCCAGGTATCTTAGCATTTGGCTCGGGACGACGAAGTTAATACCGGTCCCTCGGCGTTCATCCGTTAGGTCCCGCAAACATTCAAAAGCTTCGTCCCGATCGGCGTTTACCGCTTCCGGCGTCCAAACCTTTTGTTGAATATAGCGGGACACAAACCCGGCAAGCACATCGGCCGCCTGAATACCAATGGTTGTGTGTGATGTCGCGAAATTGAGCGGAACCGAACTGGCAAAGTCATAGTTTGCAAAGCGAAACTCAGTGAATAAGCCTCTACCACTCAACGACTCTGCCAGGACCTTATTGGCCTGAATAATGTCGTCAAACTGGTCCTGCTCATCGTGGAAAAATCTCACTGAAGACATGTCGCCGCCTAGGTAGTGGTTCAAGCGGGCGTATATGCTGGAGAATGAGCCTACGTTAGGCAGGACCCAGACGGTCTTGCCCTTTTTACCTGTGTCGGGTTCTGGCAGCGCCCTTTTGATCGCTTCGCTGACCGGCTTCGCTCGAAACTCCGTCATGCTATCAATCGTGAGACGTTTTATTCCGTCGGCGATGTCGGGACGGAATTTCGACTTTCGTGCCCAACGGATGATCCCGTCGTACAACTTTAGAATGTCAGCTCGACAACGCGTATTGCACACATTGACGAATTGAGGGACCAGATCATTTGGACCGTGGACGGCAAGATAGTCGGCGATGATGTTCTTCATCACGCGGGTATTTGGGGAGAAATCTCCCTTTCCGATGGAGGGAACGATTAGGCGCTCGACAATGTTGACGACAAGGAAATAGTGTTTGTCCACTGCCTCAATGAAAACCGGAAGTTGATGGGCGTCGATGTAGTCGATCAGGTCGCGAACAAAGAGAGGCTTCGTGGCAGTCTCAGTAGATTTAATCTCTGGCCCTTGGATACGATGGCGCTTTTTCAGATCGAGTATGGTGGCCTCAAAGCCGGGCAGATCTCCGATCCCAATGCAGGCAAGAGCAAACATTCGCTGACCGCCAAAGGTAGGTGGCGCTGAAACTTTCCCCAAATCGCCCGTATTCCCGCTTTCATCTATATAGAAATCGGAGATCACATCTGTAGCCCTGTCAGCCATTTGAATCAAAATGTGTATCCGGCAATTTAGATGACAATGGGAATTGCGTTGAGATTTTCGATGGCTGTTTGCACTTCAGTATAGAGGTCACTTTCGACTTCTCCCGCATCAATCTCCACAATCAGTGCAAACCGGGTTGAGCGTTCTTCCGGCTTGGCGGTGGCTTTCGCCTTCCACCAACCGGTGACAGGATGAACGGCCAAAAGATTGCGGCGTGCCAGATCGGATGCGGGGCAGGTCAGTTCATCAATATGTAAAGACCCCACATCGCGCCTGTTGGAGCCAAAGTCCCATCCGTCGTCCTCGTCAATTTGCCCTTCTGGGGGGGCATCGGCAGCGAGGCTGATCCGGGCTAGAAAGGCGGCTTCCTTTTCGTTGGCCCGGTTGAGCTTAAAGCGCAGATTGTGCGACGCGTAGCCAAATTTCGATCCGCGCGCGGCCTCAGCGGGGTTTGGAATAATAAAGCTGCTCAAAGCAACTCGCAACTTGACCGGATGAGCGCCAAGGAGACGCAAGGCTTCGACGGGCCAAGGCAGAGTGAAAAGCCGCATCTCATTATGGGCGTGGTTGGCGGCACCTTTTTCGCCGGGTTTGTAGGGTGTGATTTCGTCCTGGACAATCAAGGTGAAGGCGCTTGCGGCACTGCGCCTGGCTCGTTCAAGATCGGGTACGCCGTAGCCGTAACGTTGAAAGAGCGTGGCATAGGCGCCCTTGGCAGGCTTCCCTGGGCCTGGCGGCAGGTGACTTCTCATCTGTGCGGTCCATCTCGCAGACCCGACAAAGAGCGCGCGGACCGTTTCCGGCCATAGATCCGGATAGTCGGACCAAAGTTGCGTAAGGCTTTTTGCTGCGAGGGCAGTGGCGGCACTGGTATCATAGGTTAGGGTGAAGGCGCGAAGCGGATAGCTGGCGTCTGTCGTCAGCAAGGACAAAGCTTCATGCCGCAGGGGAGGTGGAAGGCCTGCGGCTAGCCAGTTCCCACCTTCAAAGACGACGTCGGGCTTGATTGGCCAGTGAGAGGCCCAGCTCGCCGTGCGGGACGATGGTGAGAGGTCACCAGCTGGCGCGAGGGCTATGCCCCCGACGCCTTGAGGCAGGACTGTCTTTGTCGTGTAGGCGCCGACGGCGATGACATTCCATGCGTGGGCGGGAGATTCCAGTTCGTTATCGGCGTGATCGCAGACTGATAAATAGTCATCATTACCGAAGTTGGCCTGAACGGAATTCCCAGCCGAGACGACGAAAAGCCGTCGAGTTGGCTTATCGCCTGATTCACCAGCAGCGAGCTGATCCAAGGCGCTTGACCAAGAGGTTGGTGCGCCGTCGTGCGGCGTGTCGTCCTCCGTCGTACTAGCCATCGAAAAAGTGCGCCGTCGATCGCCGACCGCTTCGACCGCGTTGATAGCATGTCGTGTGACGGCGCCTAGGAGCTCATAAGGATTATCACCTGCGTCCGGGACGATCTTTACCGACTCCAGCCGGTAATTGATTTCGAAGGGTGAGACGGCCTGTAGGGCGTTTGTCAGATCACCGAACAGGGCGAGCCCTGCGAGCTGGGTGCCGTGGCCCTGGACATCTTCGACACCCCACTCCGGACGCGCGGCGTGGCGATCATCACTCGACAACGCTGGCGATATGAGAGGATGCGCACGACTCACACCCGTATCGAGTAGAGTAAGGTAATTCGGATCGTCAACGGGCGTAAAGTTCGCCAGCGCCTGTAGGCTGGCCACCCAATCCAACTGTTCTTCAACCGGCAAGCCATCAAAAAATGCCGTCGTCGCTGTGGGAGCGGCCAAGGCTGCGACCGCGCCGAGGCGTTTGATCGCCCAAGCCAGAGCGTCTTGGGTGGCATGGCCGAGAACTACTACGTCTTCCGGAAACTCCAGCCGATCCTGACTGAAGACGATGTTCATCGCCCCGGCTTGCTCGATAAAAGTATTGGCTTCGTCCTTCTTGAGCCAGATCTCCCAGGCAGCCACAACTCCCGCGGCTGGAAAACGATTTGCGGGGCTGCGCCAAAAGGCGCGCAGACTGGCTTCGACAATGACACCGATGCTCTGGACAAGATCGGCATTGCTCGGGCGACCGGACTTTGAATCCTTGTTTTCGAAGGCTTCAATTTTCTTTCTAAGATTATCAAGCCCTTGCGGTGTTGCAAAAACGGTGGCGGCACCGGGAAGATTTGCCGCCTGATCCGGTGGGCGAACGGACAACAGATTGAGACCACTGGAGTTCAGGCTTTTCGTCAGCATGATCTCGCCGGGACGCCCCTCGATCTCGAGATAAATGCCGGGGCGGTTTTCCGCGTGCGGGTCAGGCAGATGGTCAATGACATGCAATAGCGCTTGGGCATGCGCGGCCCGATCAGGCACGTCGGTCGGGTGTTTGGCTGAGCCGCCTCCGCGTGCTTTAAAGCTTTTGCTTCGGCCGAGACCGTTTAGAATGAAGTGCCGCCGGTCTCTCGCCATCTAAGTTGCCCCCTATGTCCTGTAGCGATCTGCGCCGCTGCAACGAGGCTTCAATCGCCGCCGTTTCAATTTTTTCCGACTGGGCAAGGACAGCCCTTCGTGCCGCATCTTCACTGGCGGCGATCACATCCGCGGTGGAAAGGCCGTCCGCCAGGGCAGAAACCTGCGACCAGTCAACGGCGGAGACGTCAAATCCGATAAGCCGGCGTCGCATGGCCTTCTCGATCGCGTCGCCATGCGGAAGTTCATAGGGAAGGACAAGGTCGAAACGGCGCAAGATCGCGCGATCCAAGATTGCGGGTAGGTTCGTCGTGGCAACAATAATCGACGGGCCGGTGTCCTCGTCCAGGAATTGGAGGAACGAATTCAATATGCGGCGTGCTTCGCCGGCATCATTTTCTGACCCGCGAGTCGCGGCAAGGGCATCGATCTCGTCGAACAGGTAGACCCCGCGCGTAGTTCGCACGGCATCGAAGATCATGCGCAGCTTTTGCGCCGTCTCGCCCATATATTTTGTGATCAGACCATGCAGCAGAACAGTGAATACTGGAAACTTGAGTTCTCCGGCCAGTGCGGAAGCGCTCATGGTTTTGCCCGTCCCCGGTGGACCGGATAACAGCAAGCGTCGGCGCGGTCGAAGACCCTTCTCTTCCAGCGCCTCGGTCATGCGCGTTTCGTCCACGATGTGACGGAGTTCATCTTCGAGATGAACGGAGATAATTAGGTCGCTGATACGTGTGGACGGATAGTTTGCCGAAAGCAGGCCAGCCATGTCGCCACGCGGGGCCACTATCGGTGTCGGTTTTGCCTTGAGCGTTTTTGCCGGCGCCTGGCCAGCCTCAGCCCAGGTGCGCAATTGCTCCGCCAGACGCTTGTGACCCTTCTGGTCTTCGGCCGCAGCTAGTTGAATCGCGAGATCGTAAAAACGAGTCGCATCGCCCTCTGCATGGCTCTTGACAAGCCCGATAAGCTGTTGTGCCGAAGCCATTACCAACCCCAAACGCGCGATCCGCGAGTTAGCGCATTTCGCAATTTAACCTACATTATGTGAATTCGGTTAATAGAATTAACCAGAGCATATCTCCTAGCGATTCTGCTACCCAAGAGTGGCAACATCGGGACCTTGCTTTTCAGAAACCCCCCGCGGATAACTATCAAGTGGGCGGGCGAACTTTCCTCGGCCTTCCCCGCTTCCGGGGCGGATCGGCGGGCACCTTCGTCGCCTTGGTTCGGGGTTTCGCCTCCGCCGTCGCTGCGACTGCGACCTTGGTCGGCTTGAACTTCGGCAGGGTATAGGGTTTGGAATCTTTTGGGGCCAACGGCGCCGTCGCAACCCCGAGCCACGGCCAGTCCTTATATTTGTCGCCTGACTGGCGGATGTGGGTGTAGCGCTTCAGGCTCTGCCAGGACCGGTGGCCGCTGACGGTCGCGACGTGCGGGATGTTGTTGCCGAGTTCGAAAAGCCTGGAAATCCCGTCATGCCGCAGGTCATGGAAGTGCAGGTCCTCGATGCCGAGAAACTGGCAGGCTCGGGTGAACGACGCGCTGACGGCATCGGTGGTGTAGGGGAAGATGCGATCCTCGACCCGTGGCATGGACTTGATGATCTTCATGGCCTCCGGTGGGATATCGACCCAGACATTGTTCCCGACCTTCTCGGTCGGGTTCTTCATGTCCCGGATCAATACCCGGTTGTGTTCCTCGTCGAGGTCGGGCCACCGGATCGAGACGATCTCCTCCTGGCGCCGTGTGGAGAAGATCGCGAAGGGCACGATCTTGGTCATCGGCAGCATTTCGACTTCCCGCTCCCGGGCCTGGTAGTGGGTAAGGATGATGTTGAGTTCGGCCAAGGTCGGCCGACGGTCGCGCTCCTTGCCCTTGCCGGTCAGTCCGAGCTTTTGGGCGACGAGGTGACCATCCTTCATGACGGCCGGATCGAGCGGATATCTCCATGCCGCGCGGGCGATGGCGAATACGGCGCCGAGGTGGGAGAGGTAGTTTGCGACGGTTGCTGGCTGGCGGGTCCTGCCCAGGTCAGTAGCCAGGCTGGTAATATCCGCGCTGCTGATCGCGCTGCAAAGCATGTCGGCGATCTCGTGCTCGTCTTTCAATGTATTGAGGACCTGCTTCTTGGTCCGCCCCATCGCCTTCTTCGATTCCGCCATGTAGCGCTCGATGACGGAGCGCAGGGGTGGATCGTCCTGACGCACCTCGTCGAGGGCGCGCGGGTTCAGCAGCGCTTCTTCCGTCTTATCGATCCAAGCGCTGGCGGCGGCCTTGCGCTCGAAGGTGCGCGTTTCGCGGTAGGCGATCCTGCCGTCTCGCTTTATAAGGACCTGAGCGTGATAGGCGGTCGTCCCGTTTTTCCGTTTTCTTGGAACGATCGTTCCCATGTCGCCTCCCAGCGGTACAGCATGAGCTAAAAAAGTACAGCATTGCTGTACTTTTGGCAAGAAAATAGGCGAAAACGGTACAGCATGAGTGAAAATGGGTTCTGTTGATAAGTCTAAATATGATTGAAAAACAAGAAAAAAGTCAAAATAAAATTAGTTCAAGGTTCTCCGTTGCGCCCATGATGGACTGGACCGACCGGCATTGCCGGTCGTTTCACCGTGCGCTGACGAAACAGGCCCTGCTCTATACCGAAATGGTGACGTCCAAGGCCGTGATCCACGGCGATCGCGAGCGTCTCCTGGGCTTTTCCGACGTCGAGCATCCGGTGGCGCTGCAGCTCGGCGGCTCGGAGCCGGATGAGCTGGCGCAATGCGCAAAGATCGCCGAGGACTGGGGCTATGACGAGGTCAATCTCAACTGCGGTTGTCCATCCGACCGCGTTCAGTCGGGCAGTTTCGGCGCCTGCCTGATGCGCGAGCCGCAACTGGTCGCCGACTGCATGCAGGCCATGGGCGAGGCGACACGGCTGCCGGTAACCGTCAAATGCCGCATCGGCGTCGACGACCAGGAACCGCGCGATGCCCTGTTCGCCCTGGTCGAGGCGTGCGCCGGGGCCGGCGTGAAGACCTTTATCGTCCATGCGCGCAAGGCGTGGCTGAAGGGCCTGTCGCCCAAGGAAAATCGCGATGTCCCGCCGCTCGACTACGATCTGGTTTACCAGCTCAAGCGGGCGCATCCGGAACTGGCCATCGCCATCAATGGCGGCCTGACGTCGCTCGACGAAGCCGAGGCGCACCTGGCGCATGTCGACGGGGTGATGCTGGGCCGCGCGGCCTATCATGAGCCGGCGCTGCTGGGGGCCGTCGATCGCCGGTTCTTCGGCACGGGCCACGATGTCGGGCCGTTCGAAGCGCTTCATGCCTATCGACCCTATGTCGAAGCGCGGCTGGACGAAGGCGTGCCGCTGGCGCACATGACGCGGCATATGCTGGGCCTTATGCACGGCCTGCCGGGGGCGCGCGCCTTCCGCCGCATCCTGACGGTCGATTCGATCGGGGCAGGGGCGGGGATAGAGGTCATCGACCGCGCGGAAGCGGCCGTGCGTGATGCCGTTGAGGCCGCGCGGCTGCGCCGGGAAGCGTTCGAGGCGGGGCTTTCTGCTTAAGGGTGGAGAACGAGCGACGACGGCGTCGCTTCGATGCGGCTCAGACGGCCAAGATAGCTCATGCCCAATAGCGAGGTCGACAGGCCGTCCTTGACCACCAGGGCATCTACATTGGCGACTTCGCTGTGGCCGACACCGACTGTGGTCAGGGTGACCAGGGCGGCCTGGGTCTGGCCGTTGGCCGTCAGCACCTTCTGGTCGTAGGTCAGGTTACTGGCGTCGTAGCCGAGACGGCGCGCGTCCGCCGGCGTCAGGACGACTTCGGTGGCGCCGGTGTCGATCAGGAAGCGCACGGCTTTTTCATTGACCAGCGCCGTGGCCCAGAAGTGCCCGTCGCCGGATTTCGGAATCGCGGTAATGCGGGAATCGCCGCCGGCCGGCGGGTCTTGCACGGCCATGACGACGGGCGCCGCGGACGCGGAACCGGCGTCGCCGTGCATGCGGTTGTCGAGCGAGATGACGCCGAAGCCGGCAAGAACCGCCGTAACGACGGCGCTGCCCATGACGAAGGCCGATTTCAGCATGCGATCGTGTCCCTTTTGGATGGACCGCCAGCGCGATCCGGGCCCGCTTTTCGGACCTCGAACGACCATAGCTCAACAGGGTTAGTGTCCGGTGAATCGGCGCATCAAGCGTGAAATTGGCGAAACTGATTATGAAAAATGTGTTAACTAAAATTAAACGCAATAAAAACAGATAATTGCAACATGGTAAAAAAAATATTTAGTCCGGGTTCGGATTAGTCGTTGCGTTTTCCCCTAAAGGGGGCATACTCAATTTCGACGCGACGACGACTGAGAGGGTGAGAACCCCTGGGAGTTTGCGGCGCGTCTTCTGGTCCATGTTTGCATTTGGAAAAGGAGACGCAGACCATGCAAGACCAAGACAAAAAGGCCCATGCCTTCACTTCTTTCGCCCTGTTCGGCGGCCTGTTCGGCAGTCCGCGCACCTCGGGCAAGGCGCCCCGGAACGTCAGTCGTCCGCAGGATTTCAGACCGTTCGACCGCAAGTGACGGTCGGAAAACAGGCAAGAAAAAAGGCCCTCCGGTTCGTCCGGAGGGCCTTCCCTTTATCTTCCCTGAGTTCACAAGGCGGGGCCGCGGCCCCGGTAAGCTATGCGCACCAGGAGCAAACGGGCTTAGTTGGCCGCCAGCTTGACACCGGCCTTGGCTTCCGCCGCCGCCATGTTCGGGCTCGACTTGGTGACCTTGGCCGTGGCGCCGCCGCCCGACTGGTCGAACTTGGCCGAGATCTCGACCCAGTACAGGCCGTCGGCGGCCAGGAAGTTGTACTTGAAGTCGACATTGTACTTGCCGCCGGCAAATTCGCAGTTTTCGATGTTGACCATCTGCTTGCCGGTCACGGCAACGACCTTAGAGACGGCGTCCTTGCCGATACCGGCGGCCAGCATACCCGCGGCCGATTGCTGATCGTCGGAGCACTCACCGGCAAAAGCCTGGCTGGCGACGAGGGCCAGGGCGGCAATGCCGCCGGCGATAAGGGTTTTCTTGATCATCCTGTAGTCTCCTTGATTTTCTTCAGGGGTGCAAACACAGTAATCGAAATAGGATAAGGTTCCGTAAACCGCCGTTATAATTGTCCAACAAATCAGCGGATACGAAAATGGGCCGCGGCCGGGACGCCGCAGCCCTTTTCCTTGTTCGTGCAAGCCGTTAGTTGGCGGCCAGCTTCACGCCCTTGGCGGCCGAGGCCGAAGCGAGGTTGGGCGAAAGCTTGGTGAACGTCATTTCCTTGACGTCCTTGCCGACCACCTTGGCCTTGCCTTCGACCCAGTACAGGCCGTCGGCGCCGATCAGGTTGTACTTGAATTCGGCAACCAGGTTGCCGCCGGCGGCGTCGCAGGTTTCCAGGTTTATCATCTGCTTGCCCGAACCCGCCACGACAGCGCTGATCTTGCCGGAGGCGGCGGCGGCGACGGCCTTGCCGACCGTGTCTTCCTGGCCGTCGTCGCAATCCGCGAGGGCGTGCGTGGCGAACAGGCCAAGGCCGAGGCTGAGGGCAATGGCGGGAAGGGTCTTGCGGGCAGTAAGCATTTTCACTCTCGTTTCTACGGGACGCTTAAACAGGACCGGTAAGATTTGTAACCGGTATCAATGATCGGGACGCTTCTTACAAAACCATGTTTAACGGTCGGTGAAAAAAATGCTGCATTGCAAAAATTTTTTCATGGGTGGGGTCGGGGCAAAAGAAAACGGAGACACCGCGAAGTGTCTCCGTTGTTTTTTATAGATTTCCTGGCGGCAGGGCCGTGCCGCCGGGAATTCGCGGGTGCGGCATTTACGCCGCTGTCAGTTCCGACAGGAAGCGGCGGATGTTTTCGCTCATGGCGTCCGTGCGCTTGGTGAGCGCCTGGGCGGCGCCCAGCATCTCGGTCGAGGCCTTTTCCGTATCGGCGGCCGAAGCGGACAACTGGGCGACCGAGGACGAGGCCATCGAGGTGCCGTCCGACGCCTCGTTGACGTTGCGGGCGATTTCGTTCGTGGCGTCACCCTGCTGGTGGACCGAGTCGGCGATCGAAGAGGCGATTTCGTTCATGTGCTTGATCGTCTCGCCGATGCCGCGAATGGCGTTGACGCCGTTCTGGGCGGCCGCCTGGATGTCCTTGATGCGGTCGCGGATCTCGTCGGTCGCCTTGGCGGTCTGCTGGGCCAGCGACTTGACTTCCGAGGCGACGACCGCGAAGCCCTTGCCGGCTTCACCGGCGCGGGCCGATTCGATCGTGGCGTTCAGCGCCAGCAGGTTGGTTTGCTGGGCGATGGCGTTGATGAGGTCGACGACTTCGCCGATCTGGTCGGCGGCGCGGGAAAGTTCGGCCATCGAGTCGTTGGTGCGGTCGGCTTCCGACACGGCTTCGGCGGCGATTTCCACCGAACGCACGGCCTGGTCGCCGATGACGCCGATCGAGGCCGACAGCTCGGTCGTCGCCGAAGCGACGTTTTGCACGTTGTCGGCGGAATTGCGGATCGACGACACGGCCGATTGCGAGCGGCGCTCGTTCTCCTGGGCGATGGTCAGCAGGGTGCGGCCGTTGGCGTCGAGATCCGATGCGGCGGCCGACAGGGCGTCCAGCATGTCCTGGGCTTCGTGGCGGAAGCGTTCGGCCAGTTCCGACATCTGGCGGGCGCGCTCTTCGCGGGTGCGGGCGGTGGCCTGTTCCATCTGCGACAGGCGTTCCTTTTCCTCGGCGTTCGATTTGAACACATTGAGGCTGTCGACGACGCGCTTAAGTTCGTCGCCGCGCGCCAGGGCCGAGATGTCGACGTGCAGGTTGCCGTTGGCCAGTTCCTCGGTCGTCTTGGCGATACGATTGATCCCGGCCACGGTCATGCGCGAGAAGACGAAGGCGATGGCGCCCGAGATGGCGGCCATGACCAGGGCGAAGAGGATGAGCATCGACACGCCTGCGGCCTGGGCGGCCTTGGCGTCGTTCGCTGCCTTGGTGGCCTTGTCGACCGAAGCCTTGATGATCTGGTCGCTGAGATCCGACATCTTGGCGTAGCCGTCGTCGAACTGCGACATCATCGGACCGGTCGACTTGAAGTCGACGTCGGCGACCGAGGCGGCGAATTCCACCGCTTCCTTGTAGGTCTTGATTTCCTTGCCGAGGTCGCTCAGCTTCTTCTTCTGGTCGGCGTCCATGGAAGCGTCGGCATCCTTCTTGACGCGGCCGGCGACGTCGCCCAGCGTCGAGGCGACCTTGTTGATCTTGTCGCCGACGTTCAGCGTGGGATCGGTTGCCTTGGCGGTCAGGCTGCGGAACAGTTCGCCGTTGGCTTCCTTGATCAGCGACTTGACTTCACCGAATTCGACGGCCTGCGGCACGAATTCCTTGTTGATGCGGTCGATGGTCTGTTCCTGGCCGTGCATGATCGTGATCGATCCGAAGGCCAGGGCTGCCATCACGGCTGTGGCGACGGCGGCGGGCGCCATGAACTTGACCGTGAACGGCCAGTTCGAGATGGAGAAGCCGCGCGAGGCGGCGGTTGCGGTCTGTTTCGTCATTGTGGCCCCTGACTAAATCGTTCAGCTCTTGAGCAGCCGACCCGCCGGCGGGCAGGATTCGGGCATGCTTAACCGCAACCTGTCAGATTAAGGTTGTTGAATTCCTAACGAAGTTCGCGATTTGCCATACGAATGTCCCGAACGGCAACGCCCCCGGCAGTCTCCTGCCGGGGGCGCGGTATGTTGGCGTTCGCCCGGGTGCTATTGCGCGGCGCCCCTGGCCGGAAGCGCAGCCGCCGCCGGCGTGCCCTGGGGTTGCTGCTGAGTCAGGGCCGTGACCACGGCCTCGGCCGGCTTGCCGGTGATGCGCGCGGCCAGTTGTACCGGCTTCTGGCCCTGGTCGACGCGGCTGGTCGTATCGACGCGCTGCAGGGCGCTGATCAGCTGGACATTGCCCGCATTGGCGGCAATCGGAGCCGACGGCGCCGGGGCTGAAGGCGCGGCCTGGGCGGGCGCGGTATCGCCGCCGTCGGCCGGCAGGACATCGGCCGCCGCCTGGATCATCGGCATGTCGGCCGACGGGCTGACGCTGTCGAGACCATTGATGTGCGAGGCACGGCCACGGAATTGATAGAAGGCATGGCCGCCCACGGTGGCGACGCGCACCATGGTCGCCGACCACATGGGATCGACGGTCAGGGTGTGGAAGTGCGTGGCCGTGCCGACCGTCTTCATGACATAGCCTTCCAGCGCGGCGCTGGCGACGTCGCGCGCCCGGCGCCATGCCCACGATTCGACGCGGTTGCCCATGGCGCCGTTGCAGACGAAGCTGAACTGGCAGGACGTGCCGTGAAGCGCCCCCTGATAGACGACGCCGCAGATGGTCTTGGGGAAGGCCGGATGGCGGACGCGGTTTAGAATCACCTGGGCGACGGCGCGCATGCCGTCGATGCCTTCGCCGCGCGCCTCATAATAGACGGCCTGGGTCAGACAGTCCGCGTCGTTCTGGGTGTGCGCCTTGAACACCATGGCCGCGGCGGCCCGCACCGGGTGGTCGGACATAAGGGAGCCGGCCTCGAGCGGACCCTTGAGGGCCTGGGTATAGCTGGCGCGCAGGACGGCAACGTGCTGCGACCGGATATCGGTGGTGGTGCGCAGGGCCGCCAGGGTTTGGGTCGCCATCGGATTTTGTCCGTTGGCGGTGCGGCCGTAAGCGGCAAAGCGGTTGGCGATGGCCATGGCGGATGGGTTGAAGCGGGCGCCTTCCGACGCCAGTACCGACGAAACTTCGCCGCCGTTCGAATCGGCCACCTGCATCAGACGGGCGGCTTCCTTGGCATTGCTGGCGTCCCGCGCCAGCCGGCCGCCCAGATAGGCTGCGCCCGCCGACGCGCCAATGAGCAATCCGATTGACGAAGCTGCCATAAGGGCACGCATCCGGTAGCGCGCCATGGTGATCGAGCTCACGCTGTCTATCCTCTGTGGCGAGGGCCAACGGCCCCCCGGGAAGGCATCTGGAGGACGAATCCGTCATCCTTCCAGATCGTGTCCGCGGCAGCGGAAGGGGTGGCAATCCCCTGTCTTGACCTGCTCGCGAGGAGGTCTCTCTAAGGGCCAAATGTGGCGAAAATGTGTTAAGTAATGATTAACGCCGCATTAGGGATAGTTGTTTGTCGATTTCACAGGGCGCTCCATAAGCACACCGTTGTGCGCGCTATCAGTCATTCGACGCTATATTGACGTGCTGAATACAGTATTTGCGCGGTATGCTATACGCGTCGATTGCGCTAGTTTTATTTGCGTTAACTCTTTAGTTCTGGGGATAATCAGTTAAGCTCTTGTTAACGCTTTTTTAAGAAAGCATTCTCAGGGAATTTTTACAGTTTTGCAAACCGAAGCCGTCGCGGCGACGATTTTAAACGGCTGAATCCCCGTGTGATTTTCGACACGTTTCGCCGCTCCGCTGACAAGTTCTGGCAGCGCAACGCGCCAGAAAGGCGAAGTATCGTTCCGCCCCGCCACCCGTAAGGATGCCGCAAAGAAATTTTTTCGAGCCTTTACGTTTCGCCCCTGTCCCCTATCTTACGTTCATGACCCGTTCCGGCTTCTCCGATAATTCCGGCGCCTTTGTGGCGGACTTCAATGCGCTCAAGCCGCAAGGCGGCAGCGCAGACTTTATGTCCATGGCGGCCTGGGTGCCGCATCGTCCCGTGCGCCCCGAAAAATCCGAAGGCGGCAAACGCTTCCGGCTGGCCGCGCCCTACGAGCCCGCCGGCGACCAGCCGCAGGCCATAGCCGACCTGATGGCGGGCATCGAGGGCCGGGAGCGCGACCAGGTGCTGCTGGGCGTCACCGGCTCCGGCAAGACCTTTACGATGGCCAAGATCATCGAGCAGACCCAGCGTCCGGCGCTGATTCTGGCCCATAACAAAACGCTGGCGGCGCAGCTCTATTCCGAGTTCAAGGCCTTCTTCCCCGACAACGCCGTCGAGTATTTCGTCTCGTACTACGACTATTACCAGCCGGAAGCCTATGTTCCGCGCACCGACACCTATGTCGAGAAAGACTCGAGCATCAACGAGCAGATCGACCGCATGCGGCATTCCGCCACGCGGGCGATCCTGGAGCGCGACGACGTCATCATCGTCGCATCGGTGTCGTGCATCTACGGCATCGGCTCGGTCGAGACCTATACGGCCATGACCTTCGACCTGAAGGTCGGGCAGACGATCGACGAGGCGCAACTGCGCGCCGACCTCGTGGCGCTGCAGTACAAGCGCAACGACCAGGCCTTTGAGCGCGGCACCTTTCGCCGCCGCGGCGACGTCATCGAAATCTATCCGGCGCACTACGAAGACCGCGCGTGGCGCATCAACATGTTCGGCGACGAGATCGAGTCGATGCAGGAGTTCGATCCGCTGACCGGCAAGAAGATCGTCGATCTGCGCGACATCAAGGTCTACGCCGCCAGCCACTATGTGACCCCGCGCCCGACGCTCAACCAGGCGATCGACCGCATCAAGGCCGAGTTGAAGCAACGCCTGGAACAGCTGCAAGCCGAGGGCAAGCTGCTGGAGGCGCAGCGCCTGGAACAGCGCACCACCTTCGACCTCGAAATGATGCAGGCGACCGGCTCGTGCGCCGGCATCGAGAACTATTCGCGCTACCTGACCGGGCGCGGTCCGGGCGAGCCGCCGCCGACCTTTTTCGAATACCTGCCCGACAATGCCCTGCTGTTCGTAGACGAAAGCCATGTCTCGGTGCCGCAGATCGGCGGCATGTATCGCGGCGACTATGCGCGCAAAAGCATCCTGGCCGAATATGGCTTCCGCCTGCCCTCGTGCATGGACAACCGCCCGCTCAAGTTCGAAGAGTGGGACACCATGCGGCCGCAGTCGATCTTCGTGTCGGCGACCCCCGGCACATGGGAGCTTGACCGCACCCAGGGCGTATTCGCCGAGCAGGTCATTCGCCCCACCGGCCTGATCGACCCGCCGGTGGAGATTCGTCCGGTTCACAAGGACGGCTTCAACCAGGTCGACGACGTCATTTCCGAAGTGCGCAAGGTCGCCATGGCCGGTTATCGCAGCCTGGTGACCGTGCTGACCAAGAAGATGGCCGAGAACCTGACCGAGTATATGCATGAACAGGGCATCCGCGTGCGCTACATGCACTCGGACGTCGATACGCTGGAACGCATCGAGATCATCCGCGACCTTCGGCTCGGCGCTTTCGACGTGCTGGTCGGCATCAACCTCCTGCGCGAAGGCCTCGACATCCCGGAATGCGGCTTCGTCGCCATCCTCGATGCCGACAAGGAAGGCTTCCTGCGCTCGGAAACCTCGCTGATCCAGACCATCGGCCGCGCGGCACGGAACGTCGACGGCCGCGTCATCCTCTATGCCGACAAGATCACGGGCTCGATGGAGCGCGCCATGTCGGAGACCACGCGCCGCCGCGAGAAGCAACTGGCCTACAATGCCGAGCACGGCATCACGCCCGAATCGGTCAAGCGCGGAATCTCGGACATCCTCGACAGCCCGTACGAGAAGGGCGATCGCGTCCAGGTGCCCATGGGGGTGGCGGAAAAGGACGCCAAGCCGTTCATGGGCTCGAACTTCCAGGCGACTCTCAAGGACCTGGAGGCCAGGATGCGCGAGGCCGCCGGCAATCTCGAGTTCGAAACCGCGGCGCGGCTGCGCGACGAGATCAAGCGGCTCAAGCTGCTCGACCTTGAATTCGCCAGGGATATGCTTGACGGCGAAAGCTAAAAATTCCATAATTCCGGAAATTTGGCGGTTTTTTCCGGTATCCGGAAACGGAACTGTTTTCCCAATCCCACAATGGGCGGCAAATCGCGCCTGTTTGGCGAAAAATCCGAGATTCCTACTGGATTTTTATATCAAATCGAGCGACCTTCGTCTTGCGGTCTGACGTGGTCCGATCCCTGCATCGGGGCCTGTCAGGGGCAGCCGGGTGTTCCAAAATAAATCGGTTATTAACCAAGACTCAGGACACTTGGCGGGCGCCCCTGGTAAACCACTGCAAGCCGGGAACGGGCGACAAGCTGATCGGGGTTATTGGATGCGTAGGACTAGATTGAATGTGGTGCCGCCGGTCTCGAAGGAGATCGCGCTCGGGCCTGTCATCGCGGCGGAAAAGGTCGTGAAGAACGGCAAGGCCGGCGCCGACAAGGTGACCAACCTGCCGACCCAGATGGCGCATGCCCCGGCGTCCGCTCCGGCTCCTGTCGCGCACAAGGTCAAGACCGAGGAGGTCGCCGTCTCGGTGCCGCCGCGCGAGACCCGAACCCAGCGTGTCCGCCGCCTGCAGGAAGAAGCGCGCGCGCTCGCCCGCGAACAGATCGGCGAATTCGAACTGCTGCTCGACGCCACGGCCAAGATGGCGCTGGAAATCGCCGACGGCGGCGAAGTCTATTCGATCGGCGCCCGTGAAATCTGCCGTCGCCTGGCCGACGAACTGCCGCGGACCCTGCAGACCCTGCACGTTATCTCGCGCAAGAACTGAACCTCTGTCCGAAGGATACAGCCGACGAATTCCAGGGCCGGTGCATGTGCATGCGCCGGCCCTGCATTTTTCTCCACAGGCGTGTGCCGGAATGGCACGGCATGACCGGAAAGTGACTGGCGGGGACAGGGCTTTTCTCTTACGGTCCCGCGCCTAAGCTAGGGAATTATGCGTATGTTCAAGGCTGCCCGCCGGCCGCTCGCCGGACCTGCCCTGTTGGTGATCTGCGTAGCGGTGACGGGTTGTCATGACAAACCGAAGCCCGCGCCGGCGCCGGCGGCGTCCGCGAAACCCGAACGTCCGAAAATCACCCTGCCGCCGCGCCAGCCCGGCTTGTGGCAGATGACGGTGACCGAGGACGGCAGCGTCGACCCGCCGCAGAACCTGCAGATATGCATCGACGCCCTGACCGATGCCCATCTCGGCATTCTCGGCACCGATCTTTCGGGAGACAACTGCCTGGACCGCACGGTCAACCAGGCGGGCGACGGCACGCTTGGCCTTCTGGCGCGCTGCGACATGGGGGCGGGCGTGGTCACCGAATATTCCGGCTCGATCACCGGCGACTACAGCCACGACTATTCCGAAAAGCTGCGCGCCCAGACGACGAGCCAGAGCCTGCCGCAGATGAACCGCGTGGCCAACTATATCGTCACGGCAAAGCGCCTTGGCGAATGCGCCTCGGGTCAGCAGCCGGGCGACGTGATCAATGACGGGGTCAAGGTCAACCTGTTCGGCGCGGCGGGCGTAAAACCGCCGGCCTCGGCCGGGGCGAAGGACGAAATCCCAGGCAACGACGTGGAGTAGTTACACCACCCAGGTCTTCGGGTTCGGGTAGGGCCGGTTGTAGAGCAGGTGGTTGAAGCCCATCACGCAGCGGCCGGCGACGAAGACCAGCGACAGCACGATGAAGGCGGCGATGACCGGTCCCGGCAGCAGGCGCGCGAACACGGTCATGCACAGGCCGGTCACCAGGACCGGGGCGATGCCGACCCAGAAGGTGCGCTTCTGGAATTCATAGTGCGTCTTGAGCCAGTCCGGCGCCCTGTCCTCGGCAAAGGTCGAAATGATCAGGGCCAGGACACCGGTCATGCCCAGCGTCATGACCATGAAGATCAAGAGCGCATAGTTGAGGAAGGGAATAATGCGCGGATCGGCCAGAAAGCCCTTGAGCTGGGAGCCGGTGGTGGGATGGGTCATGACGCCTCGGACTAGCAGGTTGTTACGTGCCGTTGGCGAGCAAGTTGCGCGCCACTTTCACCTCCCCGTCGCGAAGCGATGGGGACCGCACGAGCGAGATTGGCGCTCGCCAAGGACATGCCTCAGCTTCGCTCTCTCTCCCATTTTTCTACGAAAAACGGGGAGGTGCAAGAAAATTACAGTTCCGCCACCAGCGTATGGATATCCGTGACGCCGACATCGAGCCCCATCTGCGTCATCAACGTCGTCGCCTGGCCGCGATGATGGGTCTGGTGATTGAAGACGTGGGTGAAGACGAGGCCCAGCGTCTTCTTGTGCGGATTGCCGCGGGCGTCGGTGTAGGCCAGCGGCCCGGCCAGGGTGTCTTCGTCGAGCGCCGCCACCAGGTCGATGAACAGGGCGTCGAGCGTTTCGCGCGCCGGGGCGTAAGACGCCACGGTTTCGTGCATGACCTGGTTCAGGGCCTGCGGCACCGTAAAGTGTTCGAGGGCCGACAACAGCTCCGCGCCCTTCACCGTCCGCATCCGGTTCAGCCACAGGAGATCGGCCACGACGAGGTGGTTGAGCGTTCCCATCAGCGACTTGAAGAAGGCGCCACGGTCGGCCCAAAGGTCGGCGTCCGGCAGGTCGCGGATGGCGGCGACGACCTTGCCGTTCATCCACTGGTTATAGCGAGCCATCAGTTCGAGACTGGCTTTGAAGGGCAGGGTCACAGGGCGCTCCACGCGTCGAGGGGAAGAAGGTCGTTGAGGCTCATGTCGGCGCGATGGCACCATTCGCCGAGCCGGATCGGGCAGGCGGCGATATCGACCGGCGTCAGGACGACCGAATTGGTCGGCGTTTCCTCGATTTCGAAACGCACACAGGCGAAATCGGGGAGGTGAGCCGCCAGGATGGCGTTGAGCTTCATATAAAGCGCGGTAGCGACGGCTTCCGTTGTCGGATCGCCGTCCACCACCAGAAGGCGCGGGAGTAACTCGGGCTCATGCGCCTTGAAGTACGCGATCATCGGGTCGTTGGCGCCCAACTGGAATGCGTGGTCGAGGGCGTCGTCGACGAAGCCGTGCCAATGCGTCTTCAAAGCGGCGAAACTGGCCGCATAGTTGGAATTGCCCCAGTCGACGCCGCCAGCCGATCGTTTCGGTTCCAGGCTGACGGTCACGAATTCATTGTGGCCGTGCGGGGTCATGCACTTCGAATCGCGGTCGAAGCGCAGGCGGTGAGCCATGGAAAATCGGCGTTTGAACTGGATGATCATGCGGCGCGTTCAAGCGCAAAAGGGGCGGTGAGTCAAATGATCGCTGGTCGCCGGCGGCAGACGCCCGCCTGCCTGAGGCGGGCATCTGCCGGATACTGCGGCTTAAAGGTAGAACTGCGCCATGGTGGACAATCCGACCGGCTTGATCTTGGGGGCATTGCCGGCGGCGCCGAACTGCTCGAAGCGGTCCTCGCACACCTTCTGCATCATGGCGTAGGCCGGCTTGAAATAGGTGCGCGGATCGAACACGGCGGGCTCTTCGGCGAAGGTCTTGCGGATGCCGGCGGTGATGGCCAGGCGCAGGTCGGTGTCGATATTGATCTTGCGCACGCCCATCTTGATGGCCTTCTGCAGTTCCTCGACCGGCACGCCCCAGGTTTGCGGAATCTTGCCGCCGTAGGCATTGATCATGTCCTGCAGGTCCTGCGGCACCGACGACGAGCCGTGCATGACCAGGTGCGTATTGGGCAGGCGCTTGTGGATTTCCTCGATGACGCCCATGGCCAGGACGTCGCCGTCGGGCTTGCGCGTGAACTTGTAGGCGCCGTGGCTGGTGCCCATCGCAATCGCCAAAGCGTCGACGCCGGTCTTGGCGACGAAGTCGACCGCCTGGTCCGGGTCGGTCAGCAGTTGCGAGTGGTCGAGCACGCCTTCGGCCCCGTGGCCGTCCTCGGCCTCGCCCATGCCGGTTTCAAGCGAACCCAGCACGCCCAGTTCGCCTTCGACCGAGACGCCGCAGGCGTGGGCCATCTCGACGACGCGACGCGTGACATCGACATTATACTCATAGTCGGCCGGGGTCTTTGCGTCGGCTTTCAGCGAGCCGTCCATCATCACCGACGTAAAGCCGTGCTGGATGGCCGAGGCGCAGGTGCCGACCGAATTACCGTGATCCTGGTGCATGCACAGCGGGATTTCGGGGTAGATTTCGACCAGCGCGTTGATCATGCGCTTGAGCATCAGGTCGTTGGAATAGGCGCGGGCGCCGCGCGAGGCCTGGATGATGACCGGCGACGCGGTCTTGCGGGCGGCCTCCATGATGGCCAGGCCCTGTTCCATATTGTTGATGTTGAACGCCGGCATGCCGTAGCCGTTCTCGGCGGCATGGTCGAGCAATTGACGAAGACTAATACGAGCCATGAAATAAAGATCCCTCTTTCACAAAACGCCAAAGTGCTGTCCTGGCGCCAGGCGTCCGTGGCGCAGGCGGCCCTGTGGCGGGGCCGGAAGCCCTGCCGGCTGGTCTTTTGACCTTTATGGAACCGGCAGAGACAGATTTTAAACGGGCTTGTCCCAAGACCTGATCGTACAATACCAGTTCAATGGGAAATGCGCCAATCCCTCGCAATCAAGCCTTAAAGCCATCAGGCTTCGAGCGCGGCGACGCCCGGCAGTTCCTTGCCTTCCATCCATTCGAGGAAGGCCCCGCCGGCGGTCGAAACGAACGTCATGTCCGCCACCACGCCGGCATGGTTGAGGGCCGCCACGGTGTCGCCACCGCCTGCCACGGCCACCAGCTTACCCGATTTTGTTTGCGATGCAGCAAATTTCGCCGCCGCGACCGTGGCGGCGTCGAACGGTGGCAATTCAAACACACCGAGCGGGCCGTTCCAGATCAGGGTTTTCGAGTTGGCCATGACCTCTTTCAACTGCTCGACCGTCTTGGGGCCGGCGTCGAAGATCTTGTCTTCGGCCGACAACGGGGCGTCGAGGCCCTGCGTACGGTTGGCGGCATTGGCCTTGAATTCCTGCGCCACGACGACGTCGACCGGCAGGAGCAGGCGGCAGCCCTTGGCCTCGGCTTCGGCGATGATTTCCAGCGCCGTGTCCTTCAGGTCCTTTTCGCACAACGAACCGCCGACATCGTGGCCTTGCGCGAACAGGAAGGTGTTGGCCATGCCGCCGCCGATAGCGAGCGCGTCGAGCTTGCCGACCAGGTTCTTCAGAAGGTCGAGCTTGGTCGAGACCTTCGAGCCGCCGACGATGCCCAGCGTCGGGCGCTGGGGATTGCCGAGCGCCGCGTCGAGCGCCTGCAGTTCGCGCTTCATCGATTCCCCGGCATAGGCGGGCAGCAAATGCGCCAGGCCTTCGGTCGAGGCGTGGGCGCGGTGCGCCGCCGAAAACGCGTCGTTGACATAGATGTCGCCGACGGCGGCCAGGGCCTTGGCGAAGTTGGCGTCGTTCTTTTCTTCACCGGCGTGGAAACGGACGTTTTCCAGCAAGGCCACGCCGCCGGCCGGCAGGGCCGCGACGACCGATTTGGCGTCGTCCCCGATGCAGTCCGAGGCGAAGGCGACGGGCTTGCCCAGCAGCTTCGCCAGCGGCTCGACGACGGGCTTGAGCGACATTTCCGGCACGACCTTGCCCTTGGGACGGTCGAAGTGCGCCAGCAGAGCGACCTTGGCGCCCTTGGCCACCAGCTTTTCGATCGTCGGCAGGGCGACCTTCAGGCGGGTGTCGTCGGTGATGACGCCGTTGTCCATGGGCACGTTGAAGTCGACGCGCACCAGCGCGGTCTTGCCAGTGAGGTCGGTCAGGTCGTCGAGGGTCTTGAAGGGCATGAAAATGTCCGTGAAATCTATGAAAAGGAGGCGCGGGTGGCTTCGACCCCACCCGGTCCTGATCGCAGGGGAGGTATAAAAAACCCCGCCGGATCGACCCGGCGGGGCTGAGCATCAGAGCTTGGCGAAGTACACGGCGGTGTCCGCCATGCGCGACGAGAAGCCCCATTCGTTGTCGTACCAGGAAAGGATACGGCCGAGGCGGCCGCCGATGACCTGGGTCTGCGGCAGGGCGAAGGTCGACGAGGCGGGCTCGTGGTTGAAGTCGCGCGACACCAGCGGCTCGTCCGTGTAGGCCAGCACGCCCTTCATCGGGCCGTCGGCGGCGGCGATGATGGCCGCGTTGATCTCGTCCTTGGTGACGTCGCGGCTGGCATTGAACACCAGGTCGACGACCGAGACGTTGGGCGTGGGCACGCGGATCGACGAGCCGTCGAACTTGCCTTTCAGCTCCGGCAGGACCAGGCCGACGGCCTTGGCCGCGCCGGTCGAGGTCGGGATCATGCTGAGCGACGCGGCGCGGGCGCGGTACAGATCCTTGTGCATCTGGTCGAGCGACGGCTGGTCGTTGGTATAGGAGTGAATCGTCGTCATGTAGCCCGACTCGATGCCGCACAGGTCGTTGAGGACCTTGGCCACCGGCGCCAGGCAGTTGGTGGTGCACGAGGCGTTCGAGATCACCTTGTCGTCGGCGGTCAGCGCGGTGTGGTTGACGCCGTAGACGATCGTCTTGTCGGCGCCGTCGGACGGAGCCGAGACGATGACCTTACGGGCGCCGGCTTCCAGGTGGGCGGCGGCCTTGTCGCGGGCGGTGAAGATGCCCGTGCATTCCATGGCGATGTCGACACCCAGTTCCTTGTGCGGCAGCTCGGCCGGGTTCTTGATCGCCGTCACCTTGATCGGGCCGTAGGTGCGGCCGTTGGCTTCGATGGTGATCGAGTCGCCGTTGACGGTGACCTTGGCCGGGAAGCGGCCGTGGATCGAGTCGTAACGCAGCAGATGCGCGTTCGTCTCGACCGGGCCGAGATCGTTGATGGCGACGACTTCGATGTCGGTGCGGCCGGATTCGATGATGGCGCGGAGCACGTTGCGGCCGATGCGGCCGAAACCGTTGATGGCGACGCGTAAAGCCATGTGGAAATCCTTATGCTTCGAGAACCGCGCCCCGATGTGTGCAGGCGCGAATGCGCGGCCGTTTTTTCGCCTAAGGCCCGGCAAGTCAAGCCAAAAATGCCGCCGCATCCCATATGGTTACGCTATCATGAGATTTCATCGGTGCGGCTGCTATTTCATCATAAGGCGCGGCAGGGTCAGGCGCGCTTCAAGGCCGGCGATGCGCTTTCCTTCGTAACGATTGACCAGCACCAGAGTGCCGCCGTGGACCTCGGCCAGGGCGCGGGCGACGCTCAGGCCCAGGCCCGTACCGCCGGTGTCGCGGTTGCGCGACTCCTCGAGGCGGTAGAAGGGCTCGAAGACGGTTTCCAGAAGGTCGGGCGGCAGGCCCGGTCCGTCATCGGCGACGCTGACCGTGACCGTGCCGTCCTGCGAGGTGACCGAGATCCGGCAATGTCCGGCATAGCGGCAGGCGTTCTCGATCAGGTTGGTCAGGATGCGCTTCAGGGCGACCATGTCGCCGCGCACCATGATGTTGTGCTCGATCCGGGCGGCCTCGACCGGGCAGACGGCCGCCATATCCTCGGCCATCGCCTCGGCCAGGGCCGACAGGTCGAGCGGCCGCAACTGGTCGGCCAGGCGATGCGCGCTGGTGAAGCTCATGGCCGATTTCACCAGCCCGTCCATGTGCGCGATGTCGTCGCCCAGCTTGTCGCGGATCGGGTCGGGCAGGTCCTCGATGCGCAGCCGCATGCGGGCCAGCGGCGTCTTGAGGTCGTGGGCGATGGCGCCCATCAGGGCCGTACGGCTTTCCATCTGTTTGCGGATGCGGGCCTGCATGGCGTTGAGTACGTCGGCGGCCTGCCGCACCTCGCGTGAGCCGACAGCAAGTATCGGCGGCGCGTTGTGTTCGAAGCTCATCTTGGCCGCCGCGTCCGAAAACGCGATGATCGGCCGCGTCAGGCGCTGCGACAAAAGCCAGGCCAGCGGCAGGATAAGCAGGGCCGTCAGGCCGAAGCCGAGCAGCAGCCGGGTCTGCCACGGCTGGATCAGCGATTGCGGCGGCGTGATGATGCGATAGGTACCGTCCGTTTGCTTCCAGGCGGCGCTGAAACCGGGAAAATAGAGCTCGGCGCGGCCGTCGTTCGACACGAAGCGCATGGCTTCGCGCATCAGTTCCGGCGGGCCGTTGCGGTCGCCGGCCTGCCGCCTCTGCAGCGAGGGGGCGGGACCGGGCGGACCTGGCGGCGGGGTCTGTATCCGGGCCTGCGGCGCGCCGTCGGGGGGCGGGCTGATCACGGCCGTTTCCGGCCCCTCGTCATTGGCTCCATAGCCGGCCGGGCCGTCACCGGGGCCGCCAAGGGTACCGAGTTGCGGCGCGTCCTGAAAGCCGACCACGGCGCTGGTCTGGGGGCCGGTCTGCGGGCCGCCGTCGTCGAAGCCCTGCCGTCCCCAGAAACGGCCGTGATAGCCGTGGCCGTGGAAACGCGGCGTGGGAAGCTTGACCGAGATGGTGCTGGCCGGCGTGTTGAGTTCGTGGGCGAGCCGTGTGGCGATCAATGTCTCCATGCGCGTCATCCACTCCGGCGGCGGCTGCGACGGCCGGAAGTCGGCAGGCAGGGCGTCGCTGGTGGCGGCCTTCAGGGTCTTGCCGTTGTGCAGGGTGACCTTTCCGGCCTTGAGCGCGGTCGCCACTTCCTGAAGGCTGTAACCGGAAGGCGGCGGTTCCGGCGCCTTGAGGACCAGCAGGGTGTTGATACCGAGCGCCAGGACGAGCACGACCAGGCTCAGGCCCAGAACCTGCCAGAAGATCGGAAGGGAGATCAGTCGGGGACGCGTGGTTGTTTTCGTCATTCGCCCTTTACCGGAAAGGGACGGAGGATGCGCGCGGCCTTTGCCGGTCGCCCCCCCGCCGGGATACGCCTGCGATACTTTATCGCAGCGGCTTGAACATATAGCCGATGCCGCGGATGGTGCGAATGATGTCCTCGTTGCCGTCGTCGCCCAGCTTGCGGCGCAGGCGCGAGATCTGCACGTCGATGGCGCGGTCGAAGCTGTCCGAGTTGGGGCCGTGCAGATAGTCGAGGATCTGGTCGCGGGTCAGCGCCCGGCCGGGGCGGTCGAGAAAGACGCGCAGGAGTTCGAATTCGGCGTTGGACAGAACGACCTGGACGCCGTCGGGACGGCTCAGCGTCCGTTTGATGTTGTCGAGCTGCCAGCCGAAGAAATGCGAGATCGGCGCCTTGCCGTCGCCCGAACCTTCGCGGGCCTCGCGGCGGCGCAGGACGGCGCGGATGCGCGCCAGCAGTTCGCGCGGATGGAAGGGCTTGGCCATGTAATCGTCGGCGCCGAGTTCCAGGCCGACGATACGGTCGATGTCCTCGCCGCGGGCGCTGACCATGATCACGGGCGGGCCGTTATGGTCGATCAGCCGTTTACAGATCGACAGGCCGTCTTCGCCGGGCATCATGTAGTCGAGCACCACCAGTTCGATGTCGCCGCGGGCCAGCACCTTGTCCATGTCGCGGCCCGAGGCGGCGCGGTGGACTTCGAAGCCGTTGCCGGCCAGGAAGTCGCCGGTCAGTTCGCGCAGTTCGGAATCGTCGTCGACGATCAGGATGCGCGGCGGGTGGTCTTGGTGGGCTGTGGGGGATGTGCTCATGGTCGCTATGGCTGGCATTGGGGGCTCGCTCGATTGACTGTCGAAAGCAAGGTGGGCGGCTTGCGGGGCCCAACCTCGCCGATGGTTGCGGCCTGAGAATTTCGCGGTCGAAATATTATATCCAATTACAGCCATAATTTCGCTTTTTTTGACATTGCCGGGCAATGTGCGTCCCATAGCGTTCCGTTCCGCGGCCGTCGGGAGCCGTCAGCACAGTGAATGGAACCTCACAATGACCAAAATGCACCAGGTGGCCGGGGCCCTTGGCCTAGGCATAGCCGCGGCGGGCTTCGTGGCGCTGCAGGCCTGCGCCCAGAATGCGGCGCCGCAACCGCCGCAGGGCGGGCCGAGCTTCGAAGCCGTCGACACCAACAAGGATGGAACGATCTCAAAGGCGGAATTCGAGGCCTTTTTCGCCCACATGCCGGTCCGCGGGCAAGGCGGCGCGGAAATGGCCCGGCACGACGGACACATGCGCCGCATGATGCCGATGGATATCAAGTCGCTCGACAAGAACGGCGACGGCAAGGTCAGCTTCGAGGAATTCGCCGCGCCGATGAAGGCGCATTTTGCCGAAATGGACACCAATCACGACGGCTTTCTGGAGCAGAACGAATTGCCGCCGCCGCAGCGCGACGACGGCGGCATGCCGCCGGCCCCTCCGCCCGGAAACTGATGGGGTTGTGCCCGGCCGGATCAGGCACGTTCGCCGGGCGCCACGGCGACGGAAGGAGACCGGAGTTTCGAACTCCGGTCTCTTTTTTTAAACCTTGCGACGGGTCTGTGATCCCCCGCCGTTTATCAAGCCAAGGCGACCATCCGGGCCTGTTCTGAATGATCTCTTGGCGGGATTTCACATGCGTATTCGCAACGGCTTTATGTCCTTGGCGGTGTGCCTTCTGTTGAGCGGGCCAGCCGCCTTCCCCGTTTGGGCGCAAACCGCTCCGACAACTGCGCCTTCGCCGCCTGCGGGCGCCAACCATTTCGCAAAGCTGGATGCCAATGGCGACGGCTTTATCGACAAGACCGAGGCCCGCGGCCGGCTGGTCCGGAATTTCGACGCGATCGACACCGACCATGACGGCCGCCTGAGCCGCGACGAGCTGAAAGCCGCCTGGGCGGCGCATCGCGGCATGAAGGACGACAAGAAGGATGGCGGGCCTGGCAAGGGCGGCGACAAGGCCGGCCACCTGGCCATGCTGGACACCGATCACGACCGCAAGATTTCGTGGGCCGAGTTCAGCGCCGGCATCAAGGCGCATTTCGATCAACTGGACGCCAACCACGACGGCTATCTCGATGCTGGCGAGTTGCGCAAGGCGCATCATGGGAAACATGGCAAGGACGGCGCGCCGTCCGGGACCTGGGGCGGCCAGACGCCGGCTCCGGGATCGCCCGCCAAATAGACTCTTCGACCTTGCCGGCAATCCCGGCACCGGCAGAGTACGAAGAGGGCCGTGGCAGTCACCTGCCACGGCCTTTAAATTTTGAGGTCTGGCGTAGACGGGACCACTGGTTCCCCCCTTCCGTCTGGATCGGCTTGACGCCGACCCAGCCACCTTCCCCGTGAACGGGGAAGGAATTATACCAACGGCGATTGGCTTTGACTCGATCGCCGTTGGCAAGGGCGACCGCCCGCCGCCGCCAATGCGGCGAGCCATGCGGCGTTTGAGCTGAAAAAAACGAATACCGACGGTCATTCTTTATGGCCGTTGGTATTAGACGGCTAAACGCCTTTCCTTCCCCTTTTAAGGGGAAGGTGGCGCTCGCGAAGCGAGTGACGGAAGGAGCGAGTCACACTCGCCGCATCTTCCGTCTCATCGCGTCAGACTCGCGCCTTCGCAGCCGCGACAATGGCGTCGGCCGTGATGCCGAATTCCTTGTACAGCCGGTCCTGTGGCGCCGAAGCGCCGAAGCCCTTCATGCCGATGAAGACGCCGTCGCGGCCGATAAAGCGTTCCCAGCCGAGCTTTGCGGCGGCTTCGACGGCGATATTGACCGGCGTATTGCCCAAAACCTCCGCCTGATAAGCTTCGGATTGCGCATCGAACAGCTTCCAGCACGGCGTGGAGACGACGCGCGTCGCGATGCCATCGGCTTCCAGCGTCTTCTGCGCCGCGACCGCCAGGCTGACTTCCGAACCAGAGGCGAAGATCGACACCTTGGCCTCGCCCGAGGCCGGGCTCAGCTCATAGGCGCCCTTTTCGACCAGGTCACCGCCCGTAAAGCGCACGGCCGGCAGCTTCTGGCGCGTCAGCACCATCATCGACGGGCCCTTGGCCTTCAGCGCGGCCTTCCACGCTTCGGCGGTCTCGACGACGTCGGCCGGGCGGAAGACGTTCAACTCCGGCATGGCGCGGAAGGCGGCCAGTTGTTCGACCGGCTGGTGGGTCGGGCCGTCTTCGCCGACGCCGATCGAATCGTGCGTCATGACGTGGACGACCTTGGCGCCCATCAGCGCGCCCAGGCGGATGGCCGGACGGCCGTAATCCGAGAAGACGAAGAAGGTGCCGGCATAGGGCAGGACGCCGCCGTGCAGCGCCATGCCGTTCATGGCGGCGGCCATGCCGAATTCGCGCACGCCGTAGTGGACGTAGCGGCCGGCATAGTCGATGGTGTCGAAGGACGCCATGCCCTTGACCAGGGTGTTGACCGAGCCCGTCAGGTCGGCCGAACCGCCGATCATGGTGTCGATCGCCGGAACGAGCTTGGCAAGTGCGGCGCCGGAGGCCGAACGCGTGGCGTCGGCGGGCTTCGATTCCAGGGCGGCTTTGATATGGGCGTCGAGTTCGTCAAAGGCATTGGCGGGCAGGGCGCCCGACATGACCTGCGCCAGTTCGGCGCCCTTCGGGTTTTCTTTCGCGGCCTTTTCCCAGGCCTTGCGGACACGCGTGCCTTTGCGGCCGGCGGCTTCCCAGGCCTTTTTGATGTCGGCGGGAATGGTGAACGGCTCGGCCGTCCAGCCCATGGCTTCGCGTGCGGCACGGATTTCGTCGTCGAACAGGTTGTAGCCGTGGCCGTGCTTGTCGCCTTCCAGCTTGCCCGCCCCGCGCGACACCTTGGTGCGGCAGGCGATCATTACCGGACGGTCCTGGCGCGTGGCCCAGCGCATGGCCATGGCCAGCTTGTCGTGGTCGTGGCCGTCGACGGACTTCACGGCCCAGCCGGCCGCCTTGAAGCGCGCCAGCTGGTCGCCGGTTTCGGCGATCGTCGCCCAGCCGTCGATGGTGACGTTGTTGTCGTCCCACAGGACGATCAGGTTCTTCAGCGCCAGGCGGCCGGCCAGCGAGATCGCCTCGTGGCTGACGCCCTCCATCAGGCAACCGTCGCCGGCGATCACCCAGGTGCGGTGGTTGACCAGGTCGTCGCCGAATCGGTTGTTGAGGTGGCGTTCGGCCATGGCCATGCCGACCGCCGTCGCCAGGCCCTGGCCCAGCGGGCCGGTGGTGCATTCGACGCCGGCGGTGTGGCCGTATTCCGGGTGGCCCGGGGTCGAAGACCCCCACTGGCGGAAATTCTTGATGTCTTCCATGCTCACCGACTTGAAGCCCGTCAGGTGCAGCAGCGAATAGAGCAGCATCGAGCCGTGACCGGCCGACAGGACGAAGCGGTCGCGGTCGGCCCAGTCGGGCTTTTGCGGATCGTACTTCAGGAACTTGGTCCACAGGACGGTCGCGACGTCGGCCATGCCCATCGGCATGCCCTGGTGGCCCGACTTCGCCTTGTGCACGGCTTCCATCGACAGGACGCGGATGGCGTCGGCCATCAGGGTGCCGGACGGTTTGCCGGATGCGGATTCAGACGCGGTTTCGGAGGGGCTTGTGGCCATGGGTGAGTCTCTATTAAGCTTGTGGCAAGGCGTTGATTTGCGGGAGCCTTACCCGATAGCGTCCGCGATGGGTAGGGCTTTTGTCGCAAAGAACGCCACGAATCTTGGTTCAAGGATCGCTGCGATGGAAAACATGCATGCTCCAGGTCATTTGGCACCGGGACAGCTGGGCGGCTCGCTCAGCCTGGCGGTGGACCGGCTCGACAAGGCGCTGCAGGCGCTGGAGGAACGCGTCAGGGCGCTGAACAACGGCGAGCCGCTGCCGGACTATACGCCGCCGTCGGCCGGGTCCGAGGACGTGCAGCGCGTGCTGGACGAACTGGCCGCCGTGCGTGCCGAGAAGGACCAGCTGGCCGCCGCCGCCAATCACGCCTTCGATGCGTTGGGCCTGGCCGCCGCCAATATCCGCACCCTGCTTGCCGAAGAGGCCGCCTGATGGGAGAGGTCACGGTAAGGGTCAACGGCAAGCCCTATACGATCGGTTGCGCCGACGGCCAGGAAGCGCGCGTGCAGGATCTGGCGCGCGTCTTCGACGAACATGTCGGCATGGTGGTGTCCGATGTCGGCGCCATCGGCGAGGTTCGCCTGTTCCTCATGGCGGCGCTGCTCATGATCGATGAAATGCAGGATCTGCGCGAGCAGATCGGCGAGGCCAATTCCAATGCCGCGCGTGTGTCGGCCGGGGCCCATGAGATGGAGCGCCGCGCCGCCTACGCCATTTCCGATGCCGCCGCGCGGCTGGAGCGGTTGCTGGGCGCAAGCTGACATCCTTTTGATCCGTCTTTCGATCCGGGCATCTTGAGTTCCGTCCGTCCACGGCCTATCTTGTCGGACGGCGGGTCTTGCTGCGGCTCGCGTGACGATCACATATCCTTCTGACCTTAATCACTTAGAACGGGGACTGTCCCTGACTGAGACCGTGGTCTCTATCACATGGTTCCCACCTGACTTGTCAGGTCTGAGAGGATTTAAACGCATCGGCACGGTTCTCTTGTGGCGCCGCCACCCCATTCGGGCAAAGCCTGTATGGGGTGAGGCGATGCGCCACAACACTGCAAGACTCCGGCGCCGCCACCCTTACCACTAAAAAACGCAGCCTCCGGCTGCGTTTTTTGCGGCTTTTGCCGTCGGCGTCGAAATGCGCTAGAGACAGGGGGAGACTCAAGGACAAGAATGCCCGCCATCGACCCAAAGCCCCTGTTGCGCAACGAAATGAAGGCCCGACGCGCCGGCATGGCGTCCGAACTGCCGCAGGCCGGGGAGCAGATGGCCGAGGCGGTTTCCGGCTTTTTCGACGCGCTGAACGACTGGCCGCCGGCCGGCACGCTGGTCGCCGGCTATTACCCCATCCAGTCCGAGATCAACCCGTTCCCGCTGATGCAGGCCTTTGCCGATCATGGCTGCGAACTGTGCCTGCCGTGCCTGGCGCCCGGCGAGAGCGGCTTTCGCATGATCTTCCGGCGCTTTTCGATCGGCGACAGTCTGGTGCTGGGACCCTTCGATATCCGGCAGCCGCTTGACACCATGCCCGAGGTCGATCCCGATGTCGTCCTGGTGCCGCTTCTGGCCTTCAATCGCGATGGTATCCGGTTGGGGTACGGCGGCGGTTACTACGACCGGGCGCTGGAACGGCTTCGCGCGGAAAAAGTCATCCGCGCCGTCGGGGTCGCTTTTTCCGGGCAGGAGGTTGCGGACCTCCCCATAGAGGTGCATGATCAGCACCTTGATGGGATTTTTACGGAACTGGGGCTGGCGGGGACGGACCCTCGATAGGTAGCCACAGCCCAGGATTGACTATGCGCTTTGCTTTTTTCGGCGACGTCGTCGGCCGCTCGGGGCGGGAAGCCCTTACCGAATACCTGCCGGGCCTGCGCCGGCAACTCGACCTTGAATTCGTCATCGTCAATGCCGAAAACGCCTCGGGCGGGTTTGGCGTGTCGGAAAACTCGGCGCGTGAAATATTCGACGCCGGCGCCGACTGCCTGACGCTGGGCAACCATTCGTGGGATCAAAAAGAGGCGCTGACCTACATTGTCCGTGAGCCGCGCCTGTTGCGTCCCATCAACTACCCGCCGCTGGCCGATGCGCCCGGCCGCGGCGCCAACCTGTTCGAGACGCAATCGGGCCGCCGCATCCTGGTGATGAACGTGCTGGGCCTGGTCCACATGGCGTCGATGGACGATCCGTTCGGCGCCGTCGACCGTCAGCTCGAATCGTGCCCGCTGGGCCTGGCGGCCGACGCCATCGTCGTCGACATGCATGCCGAAGCGACCTCGGAAAAGATGGCGATGGGCCATTTCTGCGACGGCCGCGCCACCCTGGTCGTCGGCACCCATACCCACGTGCCGACCGCCGACGCGCAGATACTGCCCGGCGGCACCGCCTATCAGACCGACGCCGGCGCCTGCGCCGACTACGACAGCGTCATCGGCATGGACAAGGAAGAGCCGCTGCGCCGTTTCACCACGCGCATTTCGCGTGAGCGCTACAAGCCCGCATCGGGAGCCGCGACGGTGTGCGGCGTCTATGTCGAAAGCGACGACGCCACCGGTCTTGCGACGCGCATCGAACCTATCCGCATCGGCGGACGCCTGTCCCCCGTCGTGCCGCAGGTCGATACCCTGGTCAGGGCTTTTTCCTGACCGGCGTCGACGGCTGGGTGGCCGCCGGAGCAGGCTGGTTGACTCTGGGAATATTGACGGCCGGCCCGTTCAGCCTGTGCATGACCTGCTTGATCGCGACGGTCTCTGTCGCCGAATCGCCGCCGTCGCCATGGACCCGCACCGTGACCGTTCCGGGCTTGCGCAGGTCCGTGGGAATTTCGACGTCGTAGAGCTCCGTTCCGGACGGATAGCCCGCCCCGACCGTGCCGCAGCGGCTCGGCGAAACGGGTATGGCGTTGGCCATGTCGCCGTTGAAGACGATGTTGTTCGAGGGCTTGCATAGCCCCGAGCCGATCAGCCGCACGTACCAGTTGGTCGAAGGGCCGTCGATGCCGATTTCGGCCGGTTCGAACTTCAGAATGACCGGGGCCGCCGCCGTCTGGCCCGGACGGGCGACGTCGACCGTATAGATCGGCGACCAGCCGCTGGCCTGGCTGTGGGCCTCCTCCGGATTGTTGGCGGGGTCGGCGCCGAGCGATACCCAAAGCCTGATCTGCAAATGGCTGCCGGGCTGGCTGAGAACATGCGGCGCGATGCCGAGATTGATGGTGGTGCCGTGCACGCCGGTCGAGCCGTAGGGCACGCAGTCGTCCGGCCGGCATTCCACCCAGGCCCCGGCCTTGTTGTCGGCCGAGACGCCGCGAATGAAGATGTGTTGATAGCCGCCGGCGTATCCGGCCGGATGGCCGTTGTCCCCGTCATTGGGCCCCAGGTCGTGGCCGGTGAGCGTCAGGGCGATGCGTCCGTTGCCGTCGAGCGGCGCCCCCGGGAACACCGGCTGCGGATCGGCGCGGGTGATGACGGGCGTGGGGAGGGCCGCAAAGGCGGTGCCGGTGGCGGCGCCAGCAAGCGCCAGAATGCACAGGGCGGCAAGAGGTCCGGACTTCATGGCGATAGCTCCCTTGTTTTTCATAAGCTTATTGGCGCCGGCCGGCACCGTGTCAATGCGGCAAAATAACAACGTTCCACTGGTTGCCGGCCGCGAAGAGGAAAGGTGACAAAAGCTCGCGGCCAAGCTAGAACCGCCACCTTCGCGGCATAAGCCGCAATTCCGATCGAGACATGCGCCGGTTCCTGACGCCGGCGGAGGGACCCATGGCAGGCCATTCGAAATTCAAGAACATCATGCACAAGAAGGGCCGCGCCGACGCCGCCCGCTCCAAGCTGTTTTCCAAGCTGTCGCGCGACATCACCGTCGCGGCCAAGCAGGGCCTGCCCGACCCCGCCATGAATTCGCGCCTGCGCCTGGCCGTCGCCATGGCCAAGGCCGAATCCATGCCCAAGGAAAACATCGAACGCGCGATCAAGAAGGGCGCGTCCGGCGAAGCCGACAACATGGAAGATATCCGCTATGAGGGCCGCGGCCCCGGCGGCATCGGCATCATCGTCGAAGTCCTGACCGACAACCGCAACCGTTCGGCCGGCAATGTGCGGTCCTACTTCACCAAGTTCGGCGGCCAGATGGCCGATACCGGTTCGGTCAGCTTCATGTTCGACCGCCTGGGCGAAATCCGCTATCCGCTGTCGGCCGGCAGCGCCGACGCCGTGTTCGAGGCGGCGATCGAGGCCGGCGCGGCCGATGTCGAGACCGACGACGATCCGGAAGAGGGCGGCCATATCATCTATACGGCGTTCGAGGACCTGAACGAAGTCGTGGAAGGCCTGACCAAGATCCTGGGCGACCCCAAGGGCACGGCCATCATCTGGAAGCCGCAGACCCTGACGCCGATCTCCGGCGATCCGGCGCGCACCCTGATGAAGCTGATCGACGCGCTCAATGATGACGATGACGTGCAAAACGTCTTCGCCAACTTCGACATGAGCGATGAGGAAATGGCCGCGCTGGGCATGTAACCCTTTGCGGCGCCTCCAAAAACGCGGCAATAATGGCACGAACGGCAGGTCATTTTAACCTTTTGCCGCATTCAAGGCTTTGTTTGCGGACGGAAATATGCGATCATGCCGTTAACCATTTTTTCGAACCGCATTTCGGGGGATTGCATGAAAGCGTCGAAGCTCATTCTGGCGGGACTGGCCGTAGGGGGGCTCATGGCTCTGGGCGGTTGCGATACCTACAGCGGCCACTCGCGCAGCCTCGTCTACGATGTCCGCTCGGATCAGGAAAAGGCCGCCGAATGCGTCGCCGCCTTCGAGCCGTCGGGCAAGGCGCCGCAGGTCATGACCTATGACAGCGACACCCGTACCGAGACCCACCTGAACACCCAGGGCCGCGAGGTTACGGTTACGGCCCAGAACGCGACGGACAACACCTCGATGGGCATGGGCGGCAAGCTGGGCGTCAAGCGTCCGGAGTCCTGCACCAGCAACGACCCGATCCCCGGCACGACCCGTCCCAAGGACCGCAACTACAAGAACGCCTCGACCGGCTATAAATAAGCCTTAGGCGAACGTCAGTGTTGGAAGAGCCCCGGGAAACCGGGGCTTTTTGTTGGCGGGCCAGAGAGCTGCTTTTTCCCATGAGCAGACGTCGTTGTTCGAGCGCAACTGGTTCATTCCGGAGGCTGTTACAAGAGGCCTGCGGCCACACCTAACATCGGTCCGAATATGGAAATCGCAGCGTTGCCTTATTTCTTTAAGAATTACCGCTTTGGCGCGGGTTTTTCGACATCCAAAACGAAGACTTCGGTGCGAGGGTTCAATTTTCGCGGCAAATGCTTATGTATTGCCGCCAGCATCTCCTCCGCTGTCTTGGGCTTGCCTCTGACGCGGATGTCTGGCGGGTTATGACCAGGTACGTTTCCGAACCAAATGACGAGATAAATTCCACGGCCGTCCGAGCGATATTGGCGCGTATAATTGTCTTCTAGCTGGTGACACGCCGCATCCCAAACTGCTGAATGCCACTGACCCTTGATTTCCACGGGCAAATCAAGCTCGCCAATAGTGCAGAGAAGATCGCACCGGTTTCCATCTGGCATGGTGCCTTCTGTATGCACTCTGACTCCGAACGGGCTCAAATAGGGTTCGAGGCCATCGGCAATGCGGTCACGGCAATAGTTTTCGTTGTGAGGCTCGGCATTGTCCCAGTATGGTTCGACACTGTTATGTACGCCATTTTGAAGACGATCGGCCAGGCCCGCCAGTTGATCCATGACGAGAGCCTGCAAGTCTTCGACAGTCGATGGTGGGCCAGCCAACAAGACCTCGCGCACCTCTTTTAGATTATTTGCCTTCCAATTGCTGTCAGCTACCGTACGAACCCGCTCCGCCATCATGTGCTTGGCGAAGGCTAGGTGGCCCTCGACGAGAGAGGTCTTGATCAAGTCTTCAAGTACAGCCGACGCTGTAGTGTCCACATGGGTACCGAGATTCCGGATACATGCATTGATAAATTGTCCGGCCTCATAAGGGTCTTTTCCACCCCATCCGCCGTTCGGAGGCTCAACGACCGGAAAGTGTGTTGCAAAGTGACGGACAAGGAAAGCTAGCTGTCGTACGGTAAGAATCGGACGTGGTTTTGCCATGCCGTAATCCGGACTGGCGAACTGGATAAGCGACCAAAGATTGGCCGGCTGTTCCTTGGCAAAAGAAACTATGCTGACTTCGAACCGACGATCTGCCACTGCGAACGCCGCGCCGAGCCAAAGATGTCTATGCTGGTGCTTGGCAAAGTCATGGGCGTCAAGTTTTCGAGCGATGATTTCAATCAAGTCTGCCGGATTGGAATTCGAGATCGCTCCAAAGAGAACGGCCCTCAGGGTCTCTTCGCTAAGCTTATCAGCCTGATCCAACCAACGGAGCGCCAAGGGTCCAATAGCGCGCTTAAAGCGATCTTGGTGTGTAACCTCGTGTAACCCCAAAACATGGGCCTTGGAGTTGAGCAGCGTGACCTCGATCGTATCCCGAATAAACTTCTCGATGGCTGCCTCACTGGAAAATACAATGTGTTCCAGTTCGCTCTGAACCGCGCCAAGTCCATGCCTGGGATTGGAATATAAGCCCCATTGACCGCCGACCAACGCACACTGCAGCGCTGGTAGAGGGAGGTCTGCGAGCTTGCCGCTTGTGGCTAGGTGGATTGCCGAGCCAACAAGCGCGACACTTTCCATATGATAGGTTTGATTGTTTAGCACCCGAAGCTCAGTCAGTTCCCGAGGTGTCGGTATATCATTGCGGTGAAGTGCGGCCCGCAGGCCGGCCAGAGCAGCGGGAAACACTTGATCCGGTCGCGTCCCGGCGAGTGGTGTAACTGGGTTAGAGCGTAGCGCAGGCTCGCTGCCCTTCCAAAGGGCAAAG
>CAKZJB010000084.1 GCA_936940865.1 uncultured Asticcacaulis sp.
ACCGCTGCGTCAGTCCCTGAGGCCACTTAAACCCGGTTCTTCACGGACGACTAAATAACGGCTCGGTGTCGGCCTATGCGCCGCGCCTGCATGCGGCCGCCTATACGGTCAGCAAGCATGCGATAACGGGGCTGACCAAGGCGCTGATCCTCGAGGGGCGGCCGTTCGGCATTTCCTGCGGCCAGATCGATATCGGCAATACGGTCACCGACATGTCCGAACGCATGGATGCTGGCGTGCTTCAGGCCGACGGCGAGACCCGCCCGGAACCGCGCTTCGATGTCGAGCATGTGGCGCGGACCGTGGTGCACATGGCGACCCTGCCGCCCGAAGCCAATATATCGTTCGTGACGATCATGGCGTCCGCCATGCCGCTTTATGGCAGAGGTTAAAGGGGCGCGCAGACCTCTTTCAGCCAGGCGCGGACCTCGGCCGAGACCAGCGGAGCAACCAATTCCAGAACCTTGGAATGATAGCCGTCCATATAGGCGCGCTCGGCCGGCGTCAGCAGCGAAACATCGATAAGCGTGCGATCGATCGGCGCCCAGGTCAGGGTCTCGAAGCCGTGCATGGCGCGCTCGCCGCCCTCGGGAATCACGGCCTCGGTGACGAACTGCAGGTTCTCGATGCGGATGCCGAAGTCGTTTTCCTTGTAGAAGCCGGGTTCGTTCGACACGATCATTCCGGTTTGCAGGGCATAGCGGTTGAGCGCCTTGGAGATGCGCTGCGGGCCTTCGTGGACGCCAAGATAGACGCCGACGCCGTGGCCGGTGCCGTGGTCGTAATCGAAGCCTTCCGCCCACAGGAACTGGCGCGCCAGCACATCGAGATGCGTACCGGTCGTGCCGGCCGGGAACCTCACCGTCGCCAGCGCGATATGCCCCTTCAGAACCAGGGTAAACATGCGCCTGTGTTCGGCCGTGGGTGTGCCGATCGCCATGGTGCGCGTCACGTCGGTCGTGCCGTCGACATATTGTCCGCCGGAATCGACCAGCAGCAGGTTGCCCTTCCTGATCGGGATATTGCTGTTGGTGTTGACGCGGTAGTGCGGCAGGGCGCCGTGCGGTCCGAAGCCCGAAATGGTGTCGAAGCTGAGGTCCTTCAGGTCCGCACCGGTGCCGAGGCCGTCGATGCGCAAGGATTCAAGCTTCTGCGCCACCTCGATCTCGGTCGGCAGGGTTTCTTGCGCTTCGGTCGCGACCCAGTGCAGGAAGGTCGACAGGATGGCGCCGTCGCGGATGTGCGCGGCCTTGGTGCCGGCGATCTCGGTGGCATTCTTGCAGGCGCGCGGCAGCAGGCACGGATCGTCTGCGGTGACCGGCGTGGCGCCGGCGGCGCGGATCGCTTCCAGCCAGAAGGCCGACGACGTATTGGCGTCGATCAGCACCGATTGCCCCCTGAGCGCTGAAAGGCTTGCGGCAATTTCGTCGGGCGTTTTTACCGATACTTCGTTGCCCAGCCATTCCAGCAGGCCGTCACTGACCTTGGCGGGTTCGACGAACAGTTCGGCCGTGCCGTCGTTCTTCAGGATCGTCTGCCCCAGCGGCAGGGGGGACCGGATGACGTCGCCGCCGCGGATATTGAACAGCCAGGCCAGCGAAGATGGCGCGGTGATCAAGGCTGCGGCGATGCCGTTGGAACGCAGGGATCCGGCGATATTGCCGCGCTTGTCGGCCGAGGCCAGGCCGGCCTGGGCCAGCGGTTGCGGCACGATCGCAGCCATGGGCTGGGCCGGACGTGCCTTACCCCAGGCGACGTCGAGCGGATTGGGAGACACGGGAACCAGTTGCACCTTTGCGCTCGCGGCGGCGGCACTCAGCCGCGTCAGCGCGTCCGGCGTCACCAGGCGCGGATCGTAGCCCACGACCGAGCCCGCCGGCAGGGCGGCGATTTCGTCGGCCAAGGATGTGCCATGGAAATCCTTGACCTCGAAGACGGCGGGATCGGTCTGTTCGCGCGACTGCAATGTGTAGCGGCCGTCGGCGTAGAGAACGGCGCGGTCCCGAAGGATGAGGGCGGCGCCGGCCGAACCGGTGAAGCCCGACACCCAGGCCAGGCGCTCATTGGCGTCCGGCAGGTATTCGTTCTGGTGCTCGTCCTCGTGCGGCACGATGAAGCCGTCGAGTCCGAGCTTCGTCATTTCGCGCCTCAACGCGGCGGTGTGGCGCGCCCCCTGCGACGGATGGGTCGTGACATCGTAGGTCTGGAAAACCGGACGGGCGGAATCGGCGGTCATGGCGAACCCTCGGCAGCAAAAAGCGGTGGTTACACATATAACCACCGCCCCGCCGAATCTACAGATTTGACGCCAACTATTCGAACTGAATCTTGGTGATGTAATAGGGCTTGTAAGCACTGGCCTGGCCCTGGAACCAGATGCCGTCGATCGTCTTGCCGGCGCCGCCCAGGTCCTTGAGCGAGACTTCGCCGGGCAGCCATGTGCGCGGCTTGAGCGGCGACAGGACGACATTGGAGTCGATGGGCTTGCCGTCCACGATCAATTTCACGGCCAGGCTCTGGCCGCCGTCTATGCCGCCATTGACGAAGAAGCTCAGCTTGGTGAAGCCTTCGGTCGAAAAAGGATCGTGATGGAAGGCCAGCGCCGACCATGGATCGCCTTCGACCTTGATCGGCTTGACTGTGCCGGCCGGGACCGAGAGCTCGACCTTGGCCCAGCTCCAGCTTTGCCAGCCGTTTTTCAGTTCGTCGTCATAGACGACCATGGGCGCCGGCTTGTCGGCGGCGCGGGCGCCGAATGCGGCGACGCCGGCAAGAGCGGCGGTGGACGCAATAAGGCTGCGGCGTGAAATCAACATAGGCTACTCTCCCTGTGCACAAGTGGCCCCGGCCCGGCGCCGGGGTTTCTTATTTTTGATTTCCTTATTCATGCGCGCCTGATGACGGAAATCAAGAGGGAGAAGCGCCTATCAGACTTTTTGTAATACAAGTGTGCACCAGGCGTCACGGTGCAGGCGGCGAATGAGGCGGAATCCGTGGCTCAGGTACGCCGCCTTGACGAAGCGCTCCTGGGTGCGCAGCAGGCCGGACAGGATGACCAGCCCCTTGGGCTTCAAGGCGTCGCGGATCGGATGTGACAGGGTGACCAGCGGCCGCGCCAGGATATTGGCGAAGACGAGGTCATAGGGGCCGTCCTGGCGCACAAGGCGGTGGTTGAGGCCGTTGGCGTGGACGAATCGGGCATTGGCACGGTTGATGCGCGCATTCTCGTTTGAAATACGGACGCTTACCGGATCGATATCGGTGCCGACGGCGACGCGGGTGCCCGTGCGCGCCGCCGCTATGGCCAGGACGCCCGTGCCGGCGCCGACGTCGAGCACGCGGTTGAAGCCGCGCTTTTTCAGAAGATCGCTATAGGTCAGAAGGCACCCGACCGTCGTGCCGTGGTGGCCGGTGCCGAAGGCGGCGCCGGCTTCGATGCGAAGATTGACGGTGCCGGCCGGCACGCGTCCGCGGTCATGGATGCCGTAGACGAAAAAGCGCCCCGCGCGCACCGGCGGCAGGCCGGACAGCGCCATGGCCAGCCAGTCGGCGTCGGCCAGCTGTTCGCGTGCGACATTCAGCCCGTCGAACCCGCCGAGAAGGTCGAGCAGTTGCGCGTCCTCCACCTCGGTGGTCGGGAAGGCGTCGATGCGCCAGACATCGTGGTCTTCGTCCTCTTCAAGGATCGAGTAGGTCGCGCTTTCCAGAGCCGCGTCGGCGTCGATGGCTTCGGCTGCGGCTTCGGCGACGGCGCGCGGCCCTCTGGCGATGATTTGTTGAGGATTATAGGTCATGCTGCTCTGCGGTAAACGTTGATTCGCAAAAGGGACTCAGCTACCTTGTGTGTTTTCAAGGTGCGCGAAATCTTCGGCGAAAGCACTTAGGGATGAATGATGGCGAGAGCTACCACAAAATCGAAATCGGGCGATACGAAATCTGCGGCTGACGACATCCCCGCCGACGCCGGCGTGAAGAAGACGATCGCACGCAAGGCGCCTGCCGCCAAGGCGGACGCCCCGGCCAAGAAGCCCGCAGCCAAGAAGGCGCCCGCCAAGGCGCTGGTCAACGACGTCAAGGACGCGGTGGTCGCCGACAAGAAGGCGCCGGCCAGGAAGGCGGCCGCGCCCAAGGCCGCCGCCAAAACGACGCCGGCCAAGACAGCGGCCCCGAAGGCGGCAGCGGCCAAGAGCGCAGCGAAGCCCGCCGCCAGGAAACCTGCCGCGCCGAAGGCCAAGGTGACCGCGCAGGTCGAAGCCGTCGTCGAGAAGGCCAAGGTCCAGATCGACGAAGCCAAGGACATCGCCAAGGCCAAGATCGACGAAGCGGTCGCTGCCGCCGAACCGCATATCAAGGAAGCCACCGAAAAGGCCGAAGCCGCGCTCGAGGCCGCCAAGGCCAAGATCGACGACGCTGTCGAAAAGGCCAGGCCGGTGATCCAGGATGCGGTCGAAAAGGCCGACGAAATGACGGCCAAGGCCGCCGACAAGGCGCATGAAATCACCGGCAAGGCGGCGGAAGCCACCAAGAAGAAGCCTGGTTTCTGGGCTCGTCTGTTCGGTGCAAAGTAACAACCGACGCGCCATGCTGACGAAAGCGGGTCTTCGGGCCCGCTTTTTTGTTGCGTGCACGATTTCTCGTCCCCATGCTTTGCATGGGGAGGTGAACCCGGTTCCCATTTCGATTATTACGCTATGCTCAATGCCCTCTATTCCCGCTTCGAGCGCCTGGTTGATCCATTCCGCCCCTATGCGGAACAGACGCCGCCCACGGGGCTGTATGCTTTTTTCTGGTTGTTTCTCAGGCAGGTCTGGCCGATCTTCGCAGCCATCCTGATCGCGGGCTTTTTCTATACGGTCACCGAAGTCACGGTTTTTCGCTACATCGCCGATATCGTCGACATCCTGACGCATACGAAACCCGCAGACCTGTGGCGGCAGCACGGCGGGCAGTTCATCACCATGGCGGTGGTCCTGGGCGTTATCTGGCCGTTGATCGGCTTCGTCCATTCGCTGCTGCTGCGCCAGGCGGTGACGACCAACTTCCCGACGCTTATCCGCTGGCAGTCGCACCGCCATGTCGTGCGCCAGTCCTTGAGCTTCTTCACCAACGACTATGCCGGCCGCGTCGCGTCCAAGGTGGTCGATACGGCCTCGGCCGTGCGCAACACGCTGGTGACCCTGTGCGACACGCTGCTCTATGTGGTCATCTATTTTTCGAGCGCGCTTTACCTCTTTTTCAAGGCCGATATACGGCTGGTCGTGCCGCTGGTCGTATGGAGCGTCGTCTATGCCGCCGTGTGCGGCTGGTTCGTGCCGCGCCTGTCGAAATCGGCCGACGAAGGGTCCGAGGCCCGATCCAGCCTGGTCGGGCGTGTGGTCGATTCCTACACCAACATCCAGACCGTCAAGCTGTTCGCCAATACACGCCACGAAGAGGACTATGTGCGCGAGGCGCTTGACGTGAACGGCGCGAAATGGCGCGTGCAGCAGCGGCTGATCACGGGACTGGATGTCTCGACTTCCGTCCTCAATTCGGCGCTGTTGCTCGTCATGGGCGGCCTCGCCATCTGGCTGTGGTCGAAAGGCGCCATCACGGTCGGCGCCATCGCGCTGGTCGGTGCGCTGACCCAGCGCATCCTCAACATGTCGAGCTGGGTCATGTTCCAGGTCACCAGCCTGTTCGAAAACATCGGCACGGTGCAGAACGGGATCGAGACGATATCGCGCCCGCATACGGTGGTCGATCGCGCCGACGCCAAGCCGCTTGAGGTCGGCAAGGGGGAGATTCGCTTTGAACATATCGCCTTTTCCTATGGCGACGTGCCGGCGGTACGCGATTTCGACCTGACCATCGCTCCCGGCGAAAAGATCGGCCTGGTTGGGCCGTCGGGGGCCGGCAAGTCGACCGTGGTCAACCTGTTCCTCAGGCTCTACGACCTGTCGGGCGGCCGCATCCTCATCGACGGCCAGGACATCGCCCACGTCACGCAGGAATCGCTGCGCGCCCATATCGGCATGGTGACGCAGGACACGTCGCTGCTGCATCGGTCTATCCGCGACAATATCGCCTATGGCCTGACGCAGGCGTCCGAAGCCGACATCGTGCGCGCGGCGGAACGCGCCCATGCGGCAGGATTTATCCCGGGCCTGGCCGACAGCAAGGGCCGCGGCGGGTACGATGCCCAGGTCGGAGAGCGCGGGGTGAAGCTGTCGGGCGGTCAGCGCCAGCGCATCGCCATTGCGCGCGTGCTGCTGAAGAACGCGCCGATCCTGGTGCTGGACGAAGCGACCTCGGCGCTCGATTCGGAAGTGGAAGCGGCGATCCAGTCCAATCTGAACGAGTTGATGAAGGGCAAGACGGTGCTGGCGATCGCCCACCGCCTGTCGACGATCGCCGCGCTCGACCGGCTGATCGTGATGGACAAGGGGCGCATCATCGAACAAGGCACCCATGCCGAGCTCGTTGCCGCCGGCGGGCTTTATGCCGAACTCTGGTCCCGCCAGTCCGGCGGTTTTCTGGCGGTCGACGAACCCGCCTGATCATCTTTCGCAAAAAGACATGCCGGTATCAGCGCGAATCATGTTCAACTCCCGTCGTGACGGGGGATTGGCGTGATGGAGTCGCCGTATGGCCGGGCAGGTTCCACCTGCCGCGCAGGGCGTGACGCCGTTTCCCCTCGAACGCCGCACGAATGCCACGATTTCCGGCCTTCGCGCCGAATCGGCAGCTCCTGCGTGCAGTGCAA
>CAKZJB010000085.1 GCA_936940865.1 uncultured Asticcacaulis sp.
TAAAACCGGCACCGGTGGTTCATGGGGCGGCCTTGACGGGCCGCCTTTTCCCTGTCCACCCCGTAACCGATTACAATTGGCATTAATGACGTCTTAAGCGGCTTAGTGCACACCTTGCCGACACCGTACGAATTGCCTAAAACCGGTTCGCCCCGCGCCGTTATCATAAATAATCCCAGGGAAACCCCGCATGACCAAAACCAAACGCCTCCTGCTGAGCGCTGCCGCCCTGTCGATGATAGCGCTGTCGCCGCTCGCCGCCTCGGCCCAGACCGCCGACGCACGCGCCGACGCCGCCGTCAAGGCCATGACCCAGGCCGAAAAGCTGCAGATGGTCTTCGGCTACTTCTCGACCAACGCCACCTGGATGACCGGCGGCACCAAGAACTTCATCTTCCCGAAGGAAGGCCTGCCCGATTCGGCCGGCTATGTGCCCGGCATCGCGCGCCTCGGCATTCCGGCGCAGTGGGAAACCGACGCCGGCGTCGGCGTCGCCACCCAACGCTCCCCCACCCCGCGCCTGCGCACCGCCCTGCCCTCGGGCCTGGCGACCTCGGCGACGTGGAACCCGGATACGGCGTTTGCCGGCGGCGCCATGATCGGCAACGAAGCCAGGCTGTCGGGCTTCAACGTGCAACTGGCCGGCGGCATGGACCTGGTGCGCGAACCGCGCAACGGCCGCAACTTCGAATACAGCGGCGAAGATCCCCTGCTGGCCGGCGTCATCACCGGCAACGAGATCAAGGGCATCCAGTCGAACCACATCGTGTCCACCATGAAGCACTATGCCTTCAACGCCCAGGAAACCAACCGTTTCACCATCGACGTCAAGGTGGGCGACAAGGCGGCGCGCGAGTCGGACCTGCTGGCCTTCCAGTTCGCCTACGAAATCGGCCAGCCGGCCTCGGTCATGTGCGCCTATAACCGCGTCAACGGGGCCTATAGTTGCGAAAACGACTGGCTGCTCAACCAGGTCCTGAAGACAGACTGGGGGTTCAAGGGCTACGTCATGTCGGACTGGGGCGCGACGCACTCGACGGTCGCCGCCGCCAATGCCGGTCTCGACCAGGAATCGGGCTGGGCCTTCGACAAATCACCCTACTTTGCCGATGCGCTTAAGGAAGCTGTCAATAACGGCCACGTGTCCCAGGCGCGCCTCGACGACATGGCGAAGCGCGTCGTCTGGGCGCTCTATGCCACGGGCGCGGTCGACGATCCGGTCAAGGGCGACCAGTCGGCAACGATCGACTGGGCCGGCCACGCCAAGGTGACGCAGACCGACGCGGAAGAAAGCCTGGTCCTCCTCAAGAACAACGGCCTGCTGCCGCTGGCGAAAGCCGCGAAAAAGATCGTCGTCATCGGCGGTCATGCCGATTTCGGCGTCCTGTCGGGCGGCGGCTCGTCGCAGGTTTATGCCGAAGGCTGGAAACGCTTCGACGGTGAAGGCCCCGACGGCTTCCCGGGGCCGCTGACCTATTACGCCTCGTCGCCGCTCAAGGGCATCCAGGCGCGCACCAAAGCCAGCGTCGTCTTTAACGACGGCAAGGATCCGAAGGCCGCCGCCAGGCTGGCGCGCGGCGCCGATATGGTTATCGTCTTCGCCACGCAGTGGACCGGCGAATCCATCGATGTTCCGGACCTCAACCTGCCGGACAACCAGGACGCCCTGATCAGCGCCGTCGCCAAAGCCAACAAAAAGACCGTCGTCGTCCTCGAAACCGGCGGTCCGGTCGTCATGCCGTGGCTGGCAAACGTCGGCGCCGTGGTCGAAGCCTGGTATCCGGGCACATCGGGCGGCGAAGCGATCGCGCGCGTGCTGACCGGCGAAGTCAATCCGTCGGGCCGCCTGCCGGTCACCTTCCCGGCCTCGCTCGACCAGACGCCGCGTCCGAAGCTGGATGGCGATCCCAAGCTGGATGACGACGCGCATCCGCATACCGACTACGACATCGAAGGCGCGGCCATCGGCTACAAGTGGTTCGACAAAAAGAGCCTGAAGCCGCTCTTTCCCTTCGGCTATGGCTTAAGCTACTCGACCTTTGCGACCTCGGGTCTTTCGGCGACCGCCGACGGCAAGGGCGCCAAGGTGTCGGTGAGCGTCAAGAACACCGGCAAGGTCGCGGGCAGTACGGTTACCCAGGTCTATGTCTCCCCGGCCGCTGACGCCGGCTGGGAAGCGCCCAAGCGCCTCGGCGCCTTCGCCAAGACCGCGCTCAATCCCGGTGAAAGCAAGACCCTGTCGCTCGGCGTCGATCCGCGCCTGCTGGCCACCTACGATTCCGCCAGCAAGACCTGGACGGTCAAGGCCGGCGATTACAAGGTCATGACCGGCAATTCGGCGACCGATATCACGGCGACGACCACCATCCATCTCGACCAGCAGACCCTGGACGTACGCGGAAAATAACGCATATCCGCGACCGACGTCATCAAGCTCCCGCGACTACGCCGCGGGAGCTTTTTTCATGGCTCCGCATCGTTTTTTTATACCCGACAGACCATAAGGCATCACTTGACGAATTTGTATATGTAAGTGTATCGGTTACATGAATTCGCCCAAGGAGTTTTCCCATGACCAAGGTCCTCGTCCTCTATCATTCGGCCTACGGCCATATCGAAACCATGGCGAAAGCCGTCGCCGAAGGCGTGCGCGAAGCCGGCGCCGAAGCCGTCATCAAGCGCGTCCCTGAAACCGTTCCGGAAGAGATCGCAAAGGCTTCGCACTTCAAGCTCGACCAGGACGCGCCGGTCGCCACGATCGCCGAGTTGGCGGACTACGACGCGGTCATCGTCGGCGCCGGCACGCGCTTCGGCCGCATGAATTCGCAGATGGCGGCCTTCCTGGACCAAGCCGGCGGCCTGTGGGCGCGCGGCGCCTTGAACGGCAAGGTCGGCGGCGCCTTCACCTCGACGGCGACCCAGCATGGCGGCCAGGAAACGACTCTGTTCTCGATCATCACCAACCTGCTGCACTTCGGCATGGTCATCGTCGGCCTCGACTACGGCCATGCCGGCCAGATGAAGCTCGATGAAGTGACCGGCGGCTCGCCCTACGGCGCCACGACGATCGCCGGCGGCGACGGCTCGCGCCAGCCTACCGAAAACGAACTGACCGGCGCGCGCTACCAGGGCCGCAAGGTCGCCGAAACCGCGATCAAACTGCACGGCTGAACCCCTTACCACGCTTTCCCGACGCGTGGTAAGGATGGCGCGGGCGGCCTCAGGTCCGTTCCCGGAAAGGACTGAGATCATGGCCCGCGCCATTGCCCGTATCGGCACCACCGACTTTAAAACCACGATCGAGGTCGCCGGCCGCACCGTCATCGCCGACGAGCCGCCCGACAATGGCGGTCAGGATGCCGGTCTGGCGCCCTACGACCTGTTGCTGGCCTCGTTGTCGGCGTGTACGGCGATCACGCTGCGCATGTATGCCGAACGTAAACAGTGGCCGCTCGAGGCCGCCGAGGTCTCGTTGCATTTCCATCGCGAAGACGGCGTCGAAATGATCGATCGCAAGGTCCGCCTGAACGGTCCGCTCGATGACGGCCAGATCAAGCGCCTGCTCGATATCTGCGAGCGCACCCCAGTGACCTTGACGTTAAAGAATGGCCTGACGATCACGACAAGGCTGGCGGACTAAGCCGCCTTGATGTCAGTCAGCGGAAAATCGTCACCCTTATAAAGCAGTGGTTCTCCCGCCTGCCGAGCACAAGCGTAGGCATAGCAGTCGCCGAAATTCAACCCTGCCGGATGACGGCCCTTGCCGTAGCGATCAAAGGCATCCAGAGCCATGTGCCGTGTCTCTGCTGTAACCGGCACGACCGTGATGCTCATGATTTCCAGATATCTTTCCAACGCGGCTTCCGCATCCGGAATCGGAAGACCTACGATACGCGCCACGGCAACCACCGTTTCCCATACGGCAAGGGGAGACGTTAGAGCATCGGGCGATTAGTTTGCAACGCATTGTGTGGCTTTGAAGTAGTTCCAG
>CAKZJB010000086.1 GCA_936940865.1 uncultured Asticcacaulis sp.
AGAATGCCGTCATGGGCCGGGCAAACAAGATGCTGGCCTCCCGCGTTCAGGCGATCGCCGGCGGATTCCTGCCGGACGGTCACGGCGTACATGCGGCCAAGACCGTGGTGACCGGCAATCCGGTGCGCCCCGATGTCATCGCCGCGTCTGAGAAGGCTTATGCCGCCTCGGGCGAGAATGATCCGTTCAACCTCGTCGTCTTCGGTGGCAGCCAGGGTGCGCAGTTCTTCTCAAGCGCGATCCCCTCTGCGATCTGCCTGCTCGAGGACCAGTACCGCAAGCGACTGAAGATCACGCAGCAGGCGCGCACCGAGGACCAGGATGCGGTCAACAAGAGTTATGAAAAGCTCGGCCTCGCCGCCGAGGTTTCGCCCTTCTTCAACGACATGGCCGGGCGGCTGTCCCAGGCCCACATCGTCATCGGCCGCTCCGGGGCGTCCACCGTGTGCGAACTGGCGGTGGCCGGCAAGCCGTCGATCCTGATCCCGCTCAAGATCGCCATGGACGATCACCAGACCTACAATGCCGAAGTACTGAAAGACGCCAAGGCCGCCATCGTCATCCGCGAGGACGACGTAACGGCGGAGGTCCTGTCCGCCCAGATCCGCGAGATGATCGAGGCGCCCGAGCTTCTGCCGATCCGTGCCGCGGCGGCCAGATCGGTCGCGCGGCCGGACGCGGCGAAGGACCTGGCCGATCTGGTCGAGCGCACGGTCAACAAGGTCAAGGGATAGTTATTACCCCTCCCCATTTTTCTACGAAAAACGGGGAGATGCAAGACAGCGCAATCCCTGTACTATCGTGCAAAACGGAGACACCATGGCCGCAAGACCCGACCCATCGCACGAGCCCTTGAGCATCGGTTTCATGCAGCGCGTGCTGTTCGTCATCCTGATGATCGGCATGGCGGCCCTGGCGCTGAAGCTGCTCGGCCTGTGGCTTCTGGTTTTCGGCGCTGTGATTATCGCCGTCATCCTGCGCGGCCTGGCCGAGCCGCTGATGCGCTATGCAAAGCTCAAGGACAAGACAGCTGTCGCCATCGCGCTGGTCGGGCTTCTGGCCCTGGTCGCCCTGACCGTCGTCCTGTTCGGCAACCAGCTGTCTCTGCAGATCGACGCCTTGTCTCGTGAAATCCCGCAGGCCTGGGCGGCCATCCACGCGCGGCTCGACACCCTGCCGATCGGGCAGCTCCTGCAAGGCCAGATCGACGGCATGACCAAGCAGGCGGGCGGGCTCGTCTCCTTCCTGCCGGGGATCGCCGGCAACTTCCTGTCCGCCGCCGCCAGCACCTTCGTCGCCGTCATTGCCGGGGTGATCCTGGCCGGAGCGCCGGGCAAGTACCGCGACGGCGTGGTCTATCTGTTTCCGAAAACCATGCGGCCGGCCGTCCTGGACAGCATGAACGCAGCGGGTGAGGCCCTGCGCAAGTGGTTCATCGGCCAGTTCATCTCGATGGTCCTGGTGGGTACGCTGATCGCCATCGGCCTGACGATCATGGGGGTGCCGTCGGCCCTGGCCCTGGGACTGGTGGCGGGCCTGGCGCAGCTCGTGCCGCTGGTGGGGCCGACCGTTTCGGCGGGGCTTGGGCTTTTGCTGGCCGGCGCGGGCGGGTTGCAGCCGGCCATCTGGGCCTTTGTCCTCTATACGGGGGTTTCGCAGCTGGAGGCCAACATCATCACGCCCATGGTGCAGCGGCACATGACCGAGGTGCCCATGGTGCTCATCCTGTTCGCCCTGTTCGGCTTTGCCGGCCTGCTGGGCCCCATCGGCGTCTTCTTCGCCATGCCGCTGACGGTCATTCTCTATACGCTGGTCCGCCGCTATCTCGACCTCCAGGAAGAAGGCAAGGCGCCGAGGCCGGTGGATTAAGTCGGTTTCCAGAACGATGTCTATGCTTTCCCTTCTCCCCGTGAAACGGGGAGAAGGGAATTAAAGCAGCTGGTAGTACACTTAAAACGCCAATCGACAGGCACCGCGACATGGTCTAAACGCCTGTTTTCTCCTTTACTTCCGCGTGTGACCGCCTGCCCATGGCTTCCCTGTCCAAGACCCGTCCGACGCCTTTCGACCTCGGCCCCGTCCACTTCGTCGGCATCGGCGGCATCGGCATGAGCGGCATCGCCGAAATCATGCTCAAGATCGGCTATCAGGTGCAGGGTTCGGACGCCAAGGCCTCGGCCAATACAGAACGGCTGGAAAAGCTGGGCGCGAAGATTTTCATCGGCCATGCCACCGAACACGTCACCGACGGGGTCTGCGCGCTGGTCTATTCGACGGCGGTCAAGTCCGACAATCCGGAGATGGTCGAGGCGCGCCGCCGCCGCATCCCGCTGGTGCGCCGCGCCGAGATGCTGGCCGAGCTGATGCGCCTGCAATTCTCGGTCGCCGTCGGCGGCACCCACGGCAAGACGACGACGACTTCGCTGGTCGCGGCGGTGCTCGACGCCGGAGGGCTGGATCCAACCGTGGTCAATGGCGGCATCATCAATGCCTACGGCACCAATGCCAAGGTCGGCGACGGCGACTGGATCGTGGTGGAGGCCGACGAATCCGACGGGTCCTTCCTGCGCCTGAAATCGACCCTGGCCATCGTCACCAATATCGACCCGGAACACTTGGACCACTGGGGCGACTTCGAGGCGGTGCGCAAGGGCTTCTGCGACTTCGTCGAGAACATCCCCTTCTACGGCTTCGCCGCCGTCTGCATCGACCACCCCGAGGTTCGTGCGCTGGCGTCGCGCGTCGAGAACCGCCGTCTGATCCCTTACGGCACCAGCCCGCAAGCCGAGGTCCGCTGCACGAACATCGACTTCGGCCCGGAAGGCGCGGTCTTCGACGTCGTCTTCTCGCCGTCCGGGGGCGAGCCTTTCACCTGGGAACGGATCCGCCTGCCCATGACCGGCAACCATAATGTCAGCAACGCCACGGCGGCGATTGCGCTTGCCCGGGAACTGGGCGTCGGCGAGGACGCGGTGCGCTCGGGGCTGGCCGGTTTCGGTGGCGTGAAGCGGCGCTTCACCACGACGGGCGTCGTGGGCGACATCCGCGTCATCGATGACTACGGCCACCATCCGGTCGAGATCGCCGCCGTGCTCAGGGCTGCCCGCCAGGTGGTGGGGCAGGGACGGGTCATCGCCGTGGTCCAGCCGCACCGCTATACGCGGCTGCGCGACCTGATGACCGAGTTTTCCTCGTGCTTTCACGATGCCGACACGGTCATCGTCGCCGATGTCTACAGCGCCGGCGAGCCGCCGATCGAAGGGGTGGACAAGGCGACGCTGGTCGAAGGCCTGCACCGTTTCGGCCATCGCAACGCCATCGCACTGGACAGCCCGGCGCAGTTGCCGGGTCTGGTCGCCGCCGAAGCGAAGCCGGGCGACCTGGTGGTCTGTCTCGGCGCCGGCGATATCACGCAATGGGCCTATGCCCTGCCGGGCCAATTGGAGGCGCTGAGGGCATGAGCTGGAAAGACAAGCTGCCGCCCGTGCGCGGCCGGATCATGAAAGACGCAGCCTTGGCGCCCTTTACCTGGTTCCGCGTCGGCGGGCCGGCGGACGTCGTCTTCCTGCCCGAGGACGTGCCCGACCTGTGCGAGTTCCTTAAGGCTCTCGATCCCGGTATTCCGGTCATGGCGATCGGCGTCGGCTCGAACCTTCTGGTGCGCGACCGCGGCGTTGACGGCGTCGTCATCCGTTTGGGCAAGGCCTTTGCCGAGGTGACGCCGCGCGGCAATGCACAGCTTTACGCGGGGGCCGCGGCGCTCGACGCCCAGGTTGCCAGGGTGGCGGCGCAGAACGGTATTGCCGGCCTCGAATTCTATCGTGGCGTGCCGGGCACGATCGGCGGCGCCATCGTCATGAACGCCGGCTGCTACGGTTCAGAAACCAAGGACGTGCTGGTCGAAGCCTATGCCGTGACGCGGGCGGGTGAGGAAATCACGCTCAGCAATGCCCAGATGGGGTATTCCTACCGGCATTCCGATCCCGAAAACCTTATCTATATCGGCGCCCTCTACCAAGGCACGCCCGACGACCCGGCGGCCGTGACCGAGCGCATGGAGGCGATCACCGCCCGGCGCGAACAGACCCAGCCGATCCGCGAAAAGACCGGCGGCTCGACCTTCAAGAACCCGGAAGGCCAAGGAGACCGAAAGCTTTCCGCCTGGCAGTGCGTCGACGAGGCCGGCTGGCGCGGGCGCCTGTTCGGCGGCGCCAAGTTTTCCGAATTGCACGCCAACTTCATGATCAATACGGGTGACGCCACGGCGGCCGACCTGGAAGGGCTGGGCGAGGCCGTGCGCGCCGATGTCAGGACCAAGCTGGGCATCGACCTGCACTGGGAAATCAAGCGCATCGGCAAGACGGCGCACTGATATGGGAAATGCGGCGCTTGCAGCCGGCAGTTCCCCCCTTCCGTCTCCCCTTCGCCAAGGCTTCGGGGAGCCACCTTCCCCGTAAACG
>CAKZJB010000087.1 GCA_936940865.1 uncultured Asticcacaulis sp.
GATCGCGTGCTGGCCGGTGCCGTCGGTCATGTCGACCGTGGTCCGCTCGAGCCGCGCCGACGCCATCTGGCTGGCAAGCGCGCGCTTGAAGATCAGGTCGTAGAGCCGACCGTGGTCGCCGCTGCCGGCGCGGTCGCGCGAGAAATCGGTCGGGCGGATCGCCTCATGCGCTTCCTGTGCGTTCTTGGCCTTGGCGGTGTACTGGCGCGGCTTGTCGGGCACATAGGAGGCGTCGTAGCGGTTGGCGATCGCGCCCCGCGCCGCAGCGATGGCGCTGCCGTCCATCTGGACGCCGTCGGTCCGCATATAGGTGATCGCACCGTCCTCGTAGAGCGCCTGCGCCAGCCGCATCGTATGGCTCGCCGAGAAGCCGAGCTTGCGCGCCGCTTCCTGCTGCAGGGTCGAGGTGGTGAAGGGCGGCGGCGGGCTCTTCCTGCCGGGCTTTTGCTCGACGTCGGAAATGCTGAATGACGACGACCGGATGGTGTCGCGCGCGGCGTTTGCCGCGGCTTCATTCGGCATGTCGAACTTGCCGAGCTTCTTGCCGTTCAACTGCACCAGGCGCGCCAGGAAGGGGGGCGACGAGGCCGAAACGTCGGTGTCGACGGTCCAGTATTCCTCGGTTTTGAACTTTTCGATCTCGATCTCGCGGTCGACGACGATCTTCAGGGCCACCGACTGCACGCGGCCGGCCGAGCGCGCGCCCGGCAGCTTGCGCCACAGGACCGGCGACAGGGTGAAGCCGACCAGATAGTCGAGCGCGCGGCGGGCCAGATACGCTTCGACCAGTTCCATGTCGAGCTGACGCGGATTGGCCATGGCCTCCTGGACCGCCGATTGGGTAATGGCGTTGAAGGTGACGCGCTCGATCTGCTTTTCCTTGAGCACGCGCTTCTTATTGAGCACTTCCAGCACGTGCCACGAAATGGCCTCGCCCTCGCGATCCGGGTCGGTAGCCAGAATAACACGGTCGGAAGACTTGATCGCGTCGGCAATGTCGGACAGGCGCTTGTTGGCCTTGGCGTCGACCTCCCAGGTCATCGCGAAATCGTCGTCCGGACGCACGGAGCCGTCCTTCGACGGCAGGTCGCGGACGTGGCCGAAGCTGGCCAGGACCGTATAGCCCTTGCCGAGATACTTGTTGATGGTCTTGGCCTTGGCCGGGCTTTCAACGATAACGACGGTCATTAAATCTCTTCAGGCGAAATATCCGCGCGCAAATGCCAGCCGTTTGCGGGGAGGGGGAGGCGGTCACCGTCTTACACGCAGGTGCCGGGCAATGTCAGCATACATGCTAATCGATTCCGCCCATGTCAACGGCAGAAAGATTTATATGCACACAATCAAGGGTTGTTCGGCCGTCAAGCCATCACGTAAGCGCCGCCGTCGACCGCCGCAATCCGCCCGGCGATTTCCAGCTCAGACAGGGCCGACAGCGCCACGAAGGGTGGCAGGCCCGACAGGCGCAACAGTTCGTCGCGGCTGGTCGGAACGGGGCTTATGAGTTTCAGAAGCGTCCGCCCGGCCTGGCCTATATCGTCCTCGAAGCGCCGCGGCTCGGGCGGAATTTCGCCGGTGGTGGGCGGAATGGACAGGCCGAACTGGCTTTGCAGTTCGCGGATGATGTCCTCGGCCGATTCGCAGATATGCGCGCCGCCTCTCAGCAGGTCGTTGCAGCCTTTGGCGCGCGGATCGAGCGGCGAGCCCGGCACAGCGAAGACTTCGCGGTTCTGTTCGTTGGCCAGGCGCGCCGTGATCAGCGAGCCGGAACGCAGTTCGGCTTCGACGACGACGGTCGCCAGGCTCAGGCCCGAAATGATGCGGTTCCGCCTGGGGAAGTCGCGGGCCTGGGCGCGGTAACCGGCAGGGCTTTCCGACACGATCAACCCTTGCTCGGAAAGCTGGCGATACAGGCCGGCATTTTCCGGCGGATAGATGTCGTCGATGCCGCCGCCGAGAACGGCGACCGTACCGGTCTTGAGCGCGGCCTCATGGGCGCGGGCGTCGATGCCGCGCGCCATGCCCGACACAACGACGAAGCCGGCCGCACTCAGGTCGCGCGCCAATGTCCCGGCCATGCTCTGCCCGGCGGCCGAGGCGTTGCGCGCGCCGACAATGGCCACGGCCTTGCGTGACACGGGCAAGCCCGGCCCCAGGGTCCACAAAACGGGCGGGGCGGCGTCGACCTGCGCCAGCAATACCGGATAGTCGGCGTCGCCCGCCATGACCAGGCGGGCGCCGGCGGCCTCGCCCGTCCTGATCTCGGCTTCGACGCGCTCCGCCGGTGGTGCGGTGAAGGTGCCGCCCGAGCGGCCGGCCAGATGGGGCAGGGCTTCGAGCGCGCGCACGGCGCCGCCGAAACGGACCATAAGCTGGGCGAAATGGACGGGGCCGACGCGCTGGCTGCGCGCCAGGCGCAGGCGCGCGAAACGCTCGGCGTCGCTATCGGCGGCAGCTATGCGATCGAAGCTCATCAGTCCCCCCGAAGCCGGAAAATCAGGCGTCTTTCTTTTTGCCGATCTTCGGCTCCTCGCCTTTGAGCAGGCGGCGGATATTGTCGCGGTGGCGGATATAGATCAGCACGGCCATGAAGAGCGCCATGCCCATGAAGGGATAGGCGCCGACGTGAAGCAAAAACGCCACCGGCACGACCAGGGCGGCGGCGACCAGGGCCGACAGCGACGAAATACGAAATGTGAAGGCGGTCAGCAGCCACAGGCCGCCGGCGATCAGCCCCATGGGCCAGGCGGCGGCGAACAGGGTGCCCAGAAACGTCGCCACGCCCTTGCCGCCCTTGAACCTCAGCCACACGGGAAAGAGATGACCGAGGAAGGCGGCCGCGCCGGCCAGCGCCATGGCGGTCTGACGCGTCGCGATATCCGAATGCATCAGCAGCACATAGGCCAGGCCCACGGCGGCAGCGCCCTTGCCGGTATCGCCGACAAAGGTCATGGCCGCCAGGTCCTTGCGGCCGGTGCGCAGCACATTGGTCGCGCCGATATTGCCCGAGCCGATCGCGCGGATATCGATCCCCGCCATACGCGTCGCCAGCACGCCGAACGGAATCGAGCCCAGCAGGTAGCCGCCGATCAGGGCGCAGGCATGGACAAGCAGGTCGGCTGTGGCAAAGGGCATAATGGTTTTTCTTAGCTTTGGTAGACGATTCGGCCGTCGACCAGCGTCATCAGCACCTTGCCCTGTAACGTGCGGTTTTCAAAGGGCGAGTTCTTCGATTTCGACAGGATGTCTTTTTCGCGCAACGCGAACGGCGCCTCCACATCGACCAGGATCAGGTCGGCCGGCGCGCCTTCGGCGATGCGGCCGGCGTCCAGGCCCAGTATCTGCGCCGGATTGATGGTGACGGCGCGCAGGGCGTCGATCAGGGCGATATCGTTGTCGAGGTGCAGGCCGATGAGGGCCGGCAGCAGGGTCTGCAGGCCTATGGCGCCGGGCGCGGCCTCGGAGAAGGGCAGGCGCTTGTCTTCGGCGGGGGCGGGCGAATGGTTCGACACCACGACGTCGATCAGGCCGGTGGCCAGCGCATCGACCAGGGCCAGCCGGTCGCGTTCGGCGCGCAGGGGCGGATCGAGGCGGTAGAAGGTACGATAGTCGCCAATATCGATTTCGTTGAACACCAGGTGATTGATGCTGGCCGAGGCGAAGACTTCGAGGCCCTTGGTCTTGGCGCGCTCGATCGAGCTGAGACCCTCGGCGGTCGACACCTGGTCGACCAGGAAGCGCGCGCCGGTCAGTTCGACCAGGGCCAGGTCGCGTTCCAGCATGATACGTTCCGACAGCGCAGGAACACCGGAAAGCCCCATGCGCGCCGCCATCTCGCCCGAGGTGGCGACCGCGCCTTCCGACAGCCAGGGCTCCTTGGGGCGGTGGGCGATCAGGGCGTTGAAGCCGTTGGCGTAGGACAGGACGCGCGTCATGATCTTGGAATTGACGATGGGGGCATCGACATCGGTGAAATAGAGCGCGCCGGCTTCGTGCATCAGCCCGATCTCGGCCATCTTGCGGCCTTCGGTGCCTTGCGTGGCGGCGCCGGCCGGATAGACGTGGACCAGCTCGATATCGCGGGCGCGTCTCAGGATAAAATCGACCATGGCCGGCTCGTCGATCGTCGGATCCGTGTCGGGCTGGACGACGAAGGAGGTCACGCCGCCGGCGGCGGCGGCCAGCGAGGCGGACTTGAGTGTCTCCTTGGGCTCCATGCCGGGTTCGCCGGTGCGAACGCGGATATCGATCAGGCCGGGCATCAGGGCGTTGCCGTCGCAGTCGATGACCTTGATGCCGGCGTGACCCTGCGGCGCGTCGTGGCCGTGGATCACCGAGGCGATGACGCCTTCGGCGACGATGACCGAACCCGGGCCGTCATATTCGGTCGCCGGATCGATCAGGCGGGCATTGACGAAGGCGATGGCGGAAGAATTACTCATATCGATTGTCCGAGTGCCGGGCGGCCGCAGTCAGCGGCGCGTTGAAACTCCGCTCCCCCTTCCGTCTCATCCTCCGCAAAGGCTTCGGATGAGCCACCTTCCCCGTAAACGGGGAAGGAAGAAGATAATTATTTCCTTCCCCGTTTACGGGGAAGGTGGCGCGAG
>CAKZJB010000088.1 GCA_936940865.1 uncultured Asticcacaulis sp.
AAGGGGCATATCGACCCGGCCTATCTGCAACCGATCGACCCGGTCATGACGCCCCAGCAGATCGATGCGTTCGCGGCCTCCCTGCGCGCCAAGGCCGCGCCGCCGCCCGTCGCCCAATAACGGCTTTTCCGCGATGTTTTTCCATGGCGACGGTATCCACCGCTGTCATAGTCTGCTAACACCATAGGTGTTTCCCGGTAGCGGGGACGCGCCAAAGGCCGATGCGTTTATAAGAACGGCGGGCGTCCAAACTGAGTCCGAAAAGCCAGAAGTTGAAAATAATGCCAGAAACCATTGATATGACACACGAAGTACGTACCGCAGGCGCGGCTCGCGATTTCGACCTTAGCCTGGATATTGTTCGCGTCGCCGAAGAAGCCGCGATCGCCTGTTACGCCCAGATCGGCGGCGGGGATGAAAAGGCTGCCGACCAGGCCGCCGTCGACGCCATGCGCACCGCGCTCAACACCATCGACATGGACGGCCGCATCGTCATCGGCGAAGGCGAGCGCGACGAAGCGCCGATGCTTTATATTGGCGAAAAGGTCGGCACCGGCAGGGGGCCCGCCATCGATATCGCGCTCGACCCGCTGGAAGGCACGACGCTCGCCGCCAAGGCCATGGCCAACTCGCTGGCCGTCATCGCTTTCGCGCCGCGCGGCGGCATGTTGCACGCTCCCGACACCTATATGGACAAGATCGCCATCGGGCCGGGCTACGCGCCGGGCGTGGTCGATCTCGACGCCACGCCGGAAGAGAATGTGCGTTCGCTGGCCAAGGCCAAGGGTGTCGCCGTTTCCGAAATCGTCGCCTGCGTGCTCGACCGCCCGCGCCACGACAAGATCATCCAGTCTCTGCGCAAGGCCGGCGCCCGCGTTCACCTGATTACCGATGGCGACGTCGCCGGCGTCATCCACACGGCCCAGCCCGAAACCGGCATCGATATTTACATAGGGCAGGGCGGGGCGCCCGAAGGCGTGCTGGCATGTGCCGCTTTGAAGTGCGTCGGCGGCCAGTTCCAGGGCCGTCTTGTCTTCCGCAATGACGACGAGCGCGCCCGCGCCGTGCGCCTGGGGCTGACCGACTTCGACCGCAAGTACGACCTGAACGACCTGGTTTCCAGCGATGCGGTCTTTATCGCCACAGGCGTGACCCACGGGGCGCTGCTGCGTGGCGTGCAGAAGGAGACGACCGTTTCGGGCGCCACCTTCATGACGACCGAAAGCCTGGTCATGATTTCCAAGACCCACACCGTGCGCAAGCTGTCCATGCGCCGCCCGGTCCTGGCCTGACCCGCATCTGATGGCTGCCGTTCTCGATGCGCCTTCACCTAATGCCGCGCCTCCCTATCTGGGAGTGGCGCGGTCGCTGACAGGGCGGGTGTGGAAGGAGCGGCTGGCCGTGCGCGGCGTCTCATCCGACGTCTTTCGCGACATCCTGCATCGCATGGGCCTGATGCAGGTTGTCGAACCGGAATTCGTCGAGCCCCTGGCACGGCTGGTGGCCGGCCGGGGGGTTACGCCCGATACGCTCGACAGCTTTATCCGCCCGACGTTGAAGGGCCTGTTTCCCGACCCCAGTTGTTTCCTGGACATGGACAAGGCGGTCGAGGCCATGCTCGACGCGCTGCAGGCCCGGGCAAGGATCTGCGTCTTCGCCGATTACGATGTCGACGGCGCCACCAGTGCCGCGCAACTGGTGCGATGGTTCCGCGCCATGGGGCACGATCTTGCCGTCTACGTGCCCGACCGCATTACCGAAGGTTACGGACCGTCCAGGGCGGCATTCGACTCGTTGAAAGCCAAGGGCTTCGAGCTTGTGATCACGGTCGATTGCGGCGCCATGGCGCACCATGCGCTCGACCATGCCGCCAAGATCGGCCTCGACGTCGTGGTGATCGACCATCACCTGATGCGTGAGGATCCGCCGCGTGCCCGTGCGGTCGTCAATCCGAATCGGCCCGGCTGTTCGTCGGCACAGGGCAATCTGGCCGCCGCCGGCGTCGTCTTCGTCGCGCTGGTTGCGCTCAACCGCGAAGCCGAGCGCAGGGGCATGTTCACGGACCGGCCGAAACCCGACCTGATGCAGTGGCTGGACCTGTCGGCCCTGGGCGCCATCTGCGACGTCACGGCGCTCACCGGTTTCAACCGTGCGCTGGCGGCGCAAGGCCTGAAGGTCATGTCGAAGCGCCGCAATCCTGGCATCCAGGCGCTGATGACTGTCGCGGGGGCGGATACCCAGAATCTGATGAACACCTTCCATTCGGGGTTCGTCATCGGGCCGCGCATCAACGCCGGCGGCCGGGTGGGCCGGTCGGATCTCGGCGTGCGCCTCCTGGCCACCGACGATGCCGACGAGGCGGCGGTGCTGGCCCAGGAACTCGACGAACTCAACCGCACCCGCCGGGACATCGAAGCCCAGGTCCTGGACGAAGCCATTGCGATTGCCGAGGTACAGGGTCTTTATCCCACGGACGACCCCGTCATCGTCATCGCGCGCGACGACTGGCATCCCGGTGTCATCGGTATCGTCGCCGGACGCCTGCGCGAACGCTGGCACAAGCCCGTGGTGGTCATCGGCATCGATCCCGTCAGCGGCATGGGCAAGGGCTCCGGGCGGTCGCAGACGGGGATTAATCTGGGGGAGGCCGTAGGCGCGGCCTATGAGGCCGGCATCCTGCTCTCCGGCGGCGGGCATGCCATGGCGGCGGGCCTGAGCGTCGAGCGCGATCGCATCGGCGAGTTGCGCCGCTTCCTCAACGACCACGTCCGCGCCAGGGTATCGGAAGACGAGCAGGTCGAGACGGTCGAGGTCGACGCGATTCTGTCGCTCAAGGCCGCATCGCGCGCACTATATGACCGATTCGACCTGCTGGCGCCTTATGGCCAGGGAAATCCCGAACCATTGCTGGCCTTCGCGGACGTCGCGGTCGGCTATGCTCAGGTCATGAAGGGGGGGCACATTCGTTGCGAGTTCGTCGATTCCTCCGGTCACAAACTCAAGGGAATCATCTGGCGCGCCGAAGGCACGGCCATCGGCGATGCGCTTTTGCGGCCCGCCGGACGCGTCCACGTCATCGGCCGCCTGAAAGCCGACGACTACATGGGCCGCAACGGCGTCCAATTCGAGATCGAAGATATCGCGCAGGCCTTGTGATTTCCGGGTTTTTCCGCCTCAATCACTATACCTGTGAATTTTTTTGAAATTTGTCTTGCGCCGCAAAAGCGATGCCGCTATCAAGCGCACCTCTTCGACGCGGTCCCTTCGTCTATCGGTTAGGACGTCAGGTTTTCAACCTGAAGAGAGGGGTTCGACTCCCCTAGGGACTGCCAAAGAGACTTCCTCCCGAAAACGTGATCACGTAGCCCGGTGGCGGTAGATACCGCCAACCGCCGGTATCATCCACACTTTTTCCCCAAGTGTTATCGTTCACAGATAACCCCTGTGGATGATTTTGCTCGCCTTTGGCGGCTTTTTGCCATAAAATTCGCGACAAATGCGAAACTGTCTCTATTTTGCTCTCCCAAATTGAGATATCCGTGTTATTATGGGTGGTGTCACAGTTTTATGCGACATGGTGAGGATATATGAGTTTGTTTGATTATAATAATAAGGGTGAAGCCGAAGACCTGGTTACCATGTCCGGCCACGTGAAATGGTTCGATGCCGCCAAGGGGTACGGGTTCATCGTTCCGCAGGATGCCACGCTTACCAGCATGCGCGATGTGCTTCTCCATATCTCCAGTCTGCGGGATATCGGCCGTGACAGTGCGCATGAGGGTGCTCGCATTACGTGTAAAATTGCAAGGCGCGCCAAGGGGTGGCAGGTGATCGAGATCGAGCACCTCGACAGCGTGGCGGAGGCGCCGGTGCGCCATGACCGCAGCGAACACAGTTCGCGCCCCAGCCGCAACCTGCACAGCGATGTGCGGGTGGGCGACCTGGAAGCCGCCACGATCAAGTGGTTCAATCGTACCAAGGGCTATGGCTTCGTGGTGCGCGGTTCGGATCCGACCGACATCTTCATACATATCGAGACCCTGCGCCGCTACGGCCTGGAAGATGTGCAGCAGGGCGACACCATCATGGTGCGTTTCGGTGAGGGGCCCAAGGGGCTGGTGGTAACGGAGGTTCAACCGCGGGCGATGGCATAACCTGCCCGTTCGCGGAAAAAAGCGCCGGCGCCGCCAGGTTGCCGGCTCTTTTTTTGCCTTGAAAACGCCATTGCGCCCGATAAGAGTGCGAGGGAGCAAAGGGAGACAAGCATGACGACGGTGGGCAAGCGGGGTTTGATTTTCGGCGGCGCGGTTGCGCTGGCGATCGTCGGTGGTGCGGCCATTGCCATGACCCAGTCGTCGCTTGCGCCCGCGGCCGGCACCGTGCCGGCCGAATGCCTGAGCATGAATCTGACGCCCTATTCGCCGCAGCAGCCGCTTGATATCAAGGCCGACGCAAAGACGCTCCATTTCAAGGTCGAGATCGCGAAAACCGACGCTCAGCGCGAGCAGGGGCTGATGTGCCGTACCGGGCTTTCCGACGATTACGGGATGCTGTTCGAATTCGGCGATTCGGCTGAGCGTACTTTCTGGATGGAAAATACCCTGTCTCCGCTCGACATTATCTATATCGCCCCGAATGGCCGTATCGTCTCGATCCAGAAATACGCCAAGCCGCTCGACCGGACGCCGCTGCCGTCTTATGGCAATGCCAGCGGCGTACTGGAAATCAATGCGGGCCTGAGCGACAAGCTGGGGCTGAAGCCGGGTGATGTGGTCGATCATCCGTTTTTCCACAAGCCATAACGCGTGCCGGAGAAAATCGGCAAAATTCGCGAGCTTTGGGCTTGCTATGCCGGATCGAAAATGGCAATAAGCGCGCCTCTTAGCTTTCGGTAGCTGGGCGACGGGGTGTAGCGCAGCCTGGTAGCGCAGCTGTTTTGGGTGCAGCAGGTCGGAGGTTCGAATCCTCTCGCCCCGACCAGTCCGGAGACTGAGACATGTTTAAAGTCGGGGCGTAGCGCAGCCTGGTAGCGCGTCTGCTTCGGGAGCAGAAGGCCGGAGGTTCGAATCCTCTCGCCCCGACCATTTAAAAAGGGTGGACCCCCAAAGGGGCCACCCTTTTTAAATGTCTGGCTCGAGGGTTCGAATCTATAGGTTCGGCGAGGCGCAGCGCAGCCAATCCTCTCGCCCCCCATTTATAAAGACCGTAAAGACCGCCGCTCGCGGCGGACCGTATCGATCTATTCCATGGATGCTGCTTTCCTGCATCTTTCCCTTTGCCAACGCATACCTTTATAGTAACAGACGGAATGTCGGGGTGGCCATGAGTCCGCCGGCCCCACAGGAGACGGATATGTTCGCGCGCATTTACAAGCCTTCGAAAACCGCCATGCAGTCGGGTCGTGCCAAGACGGCCAACTGGATTCTGGAATTCGAGCCGAAGTCGGCGCGCACGCCCGATCCGCTGATGGGCTGGATTTCGTCGTCGGATACGGATGCCCAGGTGCGCCTGACCTTTGAAACGAAAGACCAGGCCATGGCTTTTGCAGAACACCATGGTATTCCGTTCCGTCTGGTCGAGCCGGAAGCCGCGCCGAAAATCATCAAGGCCTATGCGGACAATTTCGCATATGGCCGCAAGCAGCCCTGGACGCACTGATCCATTAACGGCTCCGTAGCTCAACTGGATAGAGCATCCGCCTTCTAAGCGGACGGTTACAGGTTCGAGCCCTGTCGGAGTCGCCAGCCTCCGTCTTGTCAGACGACGGGGGTATCGAGCGCCGCCTGGCCCCATTCGGCCCATGATCCATCGTAAAGCTTCGCGCCGGAATGACCGGCTTCTTCCAGCGCCATGCTGGTAATGGCTGCGGTCACGCCAGATCCGCAGGTCGTCACCACCATCTTGCCGGGGGCCACGCCCCGGCCGTCGAATATCTCACGTAATTCGGCGGCGGGCTTCAGTGCGCCGTCACGGATAAGCGCCGCCGCCGGCAGGCTTTGGGCGCCAGGCATGTGACCCGGGCGAAGGCCTGGGCGGGGTTCGGGCGCCTGGGCGTGAAAGCGCGCTGCAGGCCGTGCGTCCAGGACGATGGCGGACTGAAGTTCGGCCTTCAAGGCCTTCAAATCTATAATCATATCACCGTTGAACCGAGGTGCGTAATTCACGGCTGCAGGCGAAGGCGGGGCGTCCGTCACGGGCAGACCGGCATCCTTCCATGCCGGCAGGCCGCCTTTCAACACCTGGACCTTTTCATGGCCCATCAGCCGGAAGGTCCACCAGACGCGCGCGGCCGAAAACAGGCCCTGGCGGTCATAGACAACGACATGGCTGTCCGGCGTGATACCCATCTTGCCGACGGCTTCGGCGAACATAGCGGGTGAGGGGGCCATATGCGGCAACGGCACCGATGTGTCGCTGATCGCGTCGATATCGAAAAAGACCGCGCCGGGAATATGCTCGTTGAGGTAAAGAGCGCGCATGTCTGTGCCGTCAAGCACCCAACTGCCGTCGACGACCTTTGCCGTACCGGCCTCGATCAGGCGGTGGAGGTCGCGAGGGTCAATCTGAGTCGTCATGGCGGGCGTCCTTGCGTATACTTTGATACGCTTCTAGCGCTCTATTGCGGGCGTGGCCATGGTCGATGATGGGGGCGGGGCGATTGTTCACACCAAGCCATCGCCTGCGGTAACGTCCCGCGGGATCGAATTTTTCAGCCTGGGTAAGCGGGTTGAAGATGCGGAAGTAGGGGGCGGCATCCGCGCCGCAGCCGGCGACCCATTGCCAGGATGCGGGATTGTTTGCCGGATCGGCGTCGAGGAGGCAGTCCCAGAACCATTGTTCGCCACGCCGCCAGTCGATCAGCAGGTGCTTGGTCAGGAAAGACGCGCAGATCATCCGTACGCGATTGTGCATGTAGCCCGACTGCCAGAGTTCGCGCATACCGGCATCCACGAGGTCGTATCCCGTTTCGCCGCGGCACCAGGCGCGGAAGCCGTCATCGTCGTCTGTCCAGGGAAAGGCGTCGAATTCCCGGTGGATATTGGACGTGTGCAGATCGGGGGCCTGGTCGAGCAGGCTATAGGAGAATTCCCGCCAGGCCAGTTCGGAGCGAAACTTTTCCGCCGGCGCCGTCAAGGCGGGGTTTCGCTGTACCGCCTTGGCGAGTTCGAAGAGGATGCGGTGCGGACTGATTTCGCCAAAACGCAGGTGCGGCGACAGGTGCGACGTCGCGTCGAGATCCGGTCGGTCGCGGTCATCGGCATAGCCCATCAAATGATTTTCAAGGAAACCGTCGAGCGCCTGGCGGGCACCGTCTTCGCCGGGCGTGAAGCGGTCGAAGCCTGCCGCCCAATCCCTGCCTGATCGCGTGCGGGTGTCGTCTAGCCCGAGGTCATCGATTTCGAGGCTTTCCGGCCAATGATCCGGGGCGCGCCATGGGCGGAGTGACGTTCCGCCTGGATCGCGGGGATGGAAAAAGCCGGCCTCTACGGCCGCGCGATAGAATGGAGTGAAAACCCGAAACGGTGTTCCGCTTTTCGTGGTCACTATGCCAGGCGGTACGATGAGCGCGCTGTCGATGCGCATAAAATCAACATGTCCCCCGATGTCGAGACGGGTGTCGAAGTTCTCGCATTTTGCATCAAATGTACGGCTGTAAATTATTGTTTTTACATATAAAATTGAAGAGATTTCGGCCAGAATTTCGCCGGCTTCGCCCGACCGGATTATCAATCTTGATCCCAGGCGGCGCAAATCCTTATCCAACGCTTTAAGTGAGCGGTGAAGCCACCAACGCGATGCGCTGCCCATTGGCCTGCTGTACAAGGCGTTGTCCCAGATAAAGAGCGGGATGACCGGCCGGCCTGATGTGGCCGCCTCGGCTACGCCAGGGTGATCTCTCAGTCGCAGGTCGCTGCGAAACCACAAAAGGATTGGTGCGTCGGAATCAACATATGGCTGGGGCATCATCCTGCTTTCGGGAAAATCGGTGCAAACGGCACACGGTGCGGCCCTTATACGAAAATTTGTTGGTGGTGGACCTTGCCTGAAAGGGCCGCCTTGGGCACAAGAAGCGCCATGACCGCCAGCGCGCCCGTGCCCATAAGTTGCACCATCATCACCAAGAACGAAGCCGACCGTATCGGTGACTGCATTCGCGCCGTGCAGGGCCTGGTGGACGAGATCGTGGTCGTCGACAGCGGCTCGACCGATGATACGGTGAAGATCGCGGAAAGCCTGGGCGCGCGCGTCGTTCGTCACGACTGGCCGGGCTACGGTCCCCAGAAGCGCTACGCCGAGGACATGGCGAAGAACGACTGGATTCTCAATCTCGACGCCGATGAACTTGTGCTGCCGGAACTGTACGAAGAAATCAAGGCGCTGACCGCGTCGCGGCCCGAACTCAATTGCTACCGCATGCGCATCCGCAACGTCTATCCGGGCCAGGACAAGCCGCGCCTGTGGGCCGACTATCACAACTATGTCCGCCTGTACGATCGCTCCAAGGTCCGGTTTCGGGAAAGCAAGGTGCACGATACGGTCGACACCCGGGACGAGCGCGTCGGGCAACTGAATGGCGCCGTGGCGCATTACTCGGCCCGGTCCTATGCTCATATCCGCGCCAAGCTCGATTCCTACACGGATCTGCAGGCCAAGGTGCTGAAAAAGCCGGCCTGGACGCTTTGGGTCCGCGTTCCCTTCGAATATCCACTCGTTTTTATTCGTTATTTTATCGTGAGGCGCCATTTCACCGGCGGCTGGGACGGCGTCTACAGCAGCCATCTGGCGGCCGAGGCGCGTATAAAACGCCTGTTCAAATTCCTCGAGGCCAAGAAGGCGCAACGCGCCGGAGGCCATGGCTGATGGCGAAACGCTCGCCCTTCTGGCAGGAGGTCATGTGGCGCTTCGAAGCGCTTTGCGTCGATGTCTTCGTCGCGACCATGCGCGCGCTGCCGGTCGATACGGTGTCCGATCTGGGGGCGTGGATGGCCAGGACGCTGGGCCCGGCGACGCCCGTTCAAAAGACGGTATGGCGTAACCTGCAGCTCGCTTTCCCGGACATGAGCGACGCCGACCGCAAGCGCCTGTCGGATATTCACTGGGAAAACACGGGCCGTTCGTTCTTCGAGGCGCCGGTGATGGGAAAGATGATCCGGGAGCCCGATCGCATCGAGATCGAGGGGATGGAGAAACTCCACGCCATCCGCGATTCCGGCAAGCCTGTCATCTTCATCTCGGGCCATATTTCGAACTGGGAGGTGATGAACGTCGCCATCCTGTGGTCCGGGGTTCCCTATATGATTACCTATCGGTCGCTCAACAATCCGTATGTCAACGAGCGGCTGAAGGAATGGCGCTATGCCTACGGCGTGCGCAGTTTCGCCCCCAAGGGCAGCGATGGCGCCAAGGAACTGCTGGTGGCGCTGAATGACGGCCAGTCGGTCGGGCTGATGAACGACCAGAAGTTCAACCGCGGCGTGCCGACGCCATTCTTCGGGCATGTCTGTGAGACGGCGCCGGGGCCGACCCGGCTGGCGCAACGCTTCGGGACCGTCCTGCAGCCCCTGACCATTCGGCGGACGCACAAGGCGCGCTTCCATGTCACCGTGCACGATCCCATTCCTGTCGACGATACCGGGCACAAGGCGCAGGATATCGACACCACGGTCAACAAGATCACGGCTTTTATCGAAGAGGCGGTCCGGGCCAACCCGGAAGAGTATTTCTGGACGCACAAGCGCTGGCCGAATGCCTTGTACAGGGGAGCCTGATCGTTGTCAGATAGGGTCACAAAAAGTGACGGTGGTCTTGCTTGATCTGTCAATGCCGTGCCCGGTAAGCTTAAGCTTTCGGGGGTGATTTGGCCTGTGATGTGGACCGGTATTTTTCGCAAGCGGTGGAGGGCTATCCTGATCGGCGCGATCGGCGGCACGGTCCTGGCCGTGGCCGGCTTCTACCTGCAGAATGACTGGCATCGCAACGTCCTCGATCCAAAGGTTCCTTTCCAGATCTATCAAACGACGCGCCTGCCGCGGGCGCCGGACTACCGCAAGGCCGCGGACTGGTATCTCAATCCGGCCCTGGCCCGCTACTATGCCGATCCGCGGAAGGTCGACGTCTTCTTCCTGCACGGCACGACCTTCGACGGGGGCAAGGACTGGCTGGGTGGCCTCGAAAATGCCCAGGCGACGCACGACGTCGAGCGCATCCAGATTCCGAACTATGCCGGGCCGTTCTCGGTCATGGGCAATGTCTACGCGCCGAAATACCGCCAGGCCAGCCTCTACACCCAGTTGACCGGACGCGACGATGCGCGCGAGGCGCGGCGGTTCGCATACGGCGACGCCGAGGCCGCCTTCCGCGCCTTTCTGAAGCAACGCAAAGGCGGAAAGGGCTTCGTCATCGTCGGAGTCGAGCAGGGCGGCCTGCTCGTAGAGCGGCTGTTGCGTGACGTCGTGGCGCCCAATCCCGATCTGCGCGGCCAGCTCGTCGCCGCCTATATGCTCGAGACCCTGGCGCCCCAGGCCTTGTTCACCAGCCCCGGCAGCATCCCCGTATGTCAGGGGCGCGAGGCGACGGGCTGCGCTGTCGCCTATCTTGGCGTCGACTCCGGCCGTCCGGACCAGGCACTGCAAGTCCTGAAGCGCGCCGTCGCATGGGAAGGCAATAACGAACTGGTGACATTGGGCGCCGACAAGGCCGTCTGCGTCAATCCCCTGACCGGCACGCCGACGACCGAAGAGGTCGATGCCCGCCGCTCGCAGGGCGCGACCAATGCCACGGGCCTGGAATGGGGGACGGAGCCGGCCTTGATCCTGCATAAGGTTTCAGCCAGGTGCCTCAGCGGCCTGCTGATCGTCGACAAGCCGGATTCACCGACCTTCCGGGACGGGCCGGCTTGGGTGGATCAAAGAAAAGTCAATCCATACAATCTGTTTTATGGGGATCTTCAGGCAGATATGCAGTCGCGGTGGCAGGCGTTCCAGAATAACTAATCCTGCTTGTCGGCTGCGTCCGGCCGCCAGTCGAACAGCTGTTTGAGCACCTCTATGGCTTTGCGCCGGGGCTCCGGCAGGGCGTCGCCATGCTCCAGGATATAGGTCGCTTCGCGCGCCGCCGTGGCGATCAGGTCGGCATGCGCCACCGGATCGACGAAACGATAGTCCGGGAAACCGGATTGCCGCGCGCCCAGAATGTCGCCTTCGCCGCGCAGCTTCCAGTCCATTTCGGCGATCCTGAATCCGTCTTCGGTGTCGCGCAGGAGTTCCAGCCTTGCCTTGGCGTTGTTCGACAACGGCGTGTCGTACAGCAGGATGCAGGCGCTTTTTTCGGCGCCGCGCCCGACCCGGCCGCGCAACTGGTGAAGCTGCGCCAGACCGAAGCGCTCGGCCTGTTCGATGATGATGATCGACGCCTGCGGCACGTCGATGCCGACCTCGACGACGGTGGTCGCGCATAGTACCGGCACCTTGCCGGCGGCGAAGCGGCTGACCACGGCGTCCTTGTCTTCCGACGCCATCTTGCCGTGGACAAGGCCGATCTCGGTTCCGAGGTGTTCGGTGAGATCGCGGTGGCGCGCTTCGACGGCGATCAGGTCGGACTCTTCGCTTTCCTCGACCAGGGGGCAAATCCAGTAAGCCTGGTGACCGGCATCGAGCGCCGCGCGCAGACGCACCATGACGTCACCGATACGCGCGCGGGGCACCACCGCTGTCTGGATCGGCTGACGGCCGGCGGGCTTCTCATCCAGAATGGACAGGTCGGCCTCGCCGTATTGCGTCAGGGCCAGGGTCCGGGGAATGGGGGTCGCCGACATCGACAGGTAGTGCACGGCCTCGCCCTTGGAAAAAAGGCGCTGACGCTGGCCGACGCCGAAACGGTGCTGTTCGTCGATGACGGCCAGTTGCAGGGTGTCGAAATTGACGCCCTCCTGGAAGACGGCGTGGGTGCCGAAGATGATTTTCGCTTCGCCTGCGGCGACCGCGGCGCGCTTGGTCTCGCGCTCGCGGCCTTTGTCGCGGCCGGTCATGATCAGGGCCGGGATCGACAGGGCGTCGAGGATCGGCAGCGATTTTTCATAATGCTGGCGCGCCAGGATCTCGGTCGGAGCCATCATGACGCTCTGGAAACCGGCCTCGGCCAGGTCGATCATGGCAAGCAGCGCCACAAGCGTCTTGCCGGCGCCGACATCGCCCTGGATCAGCCGGTTCATGCGGTGGCCGGAGCGCAGGTCGCCACGGATATCTTCCAGCGCCCGGACCTGCGCGCCGGTCAGGGCGAAGGGCAGGGTGTTCATCGCTTCGTCGGCCCATTCGTGGCGCGCGATGACGCGGGCGGGCTGGGCCTGGCGGTGAGATTTTCGCGCCTTCAGCGCCAGTTGGTGCGCCAGCGCCTCGTCATAGGCCAGGCGCTGCCTCGGCAGGGCATCCGGCGACAGGTCGAGATCGGACTGCGGGGTATGGCTGGCTTCCAGCGCCTGATGAAAGTTTGGCCACAAGTTTTTGTTTCGTATGGCTATATCCTGCCATTCGGGCAGATCTGGCAGGGTTGCCAGCGCGGTCTGTATCAACTTGCGCAACACGCGCGACGACAACTCATAGGTTGCGGGATAGACGGGTTCGCAGACCGGAATTTCGTCACTTCGCGAAACGTCGAGCAGATAATCGGGATGCGCCATCTGCAGGTTGTGGCCGAAACGCTCGACCTTGCCGCTGACGAGGCGCTTGCTGCCTACCGGATGCTGGGTTTCCATGCCGCGGATGCGGTGGAAATAGACGAGTGACATCCGCCCGGCCGAATCGAACACGTCGATGCGGTGCGGGCCCTTGGCCGGGGAGGGCGGATAGCCGCCGATGGTCACCTCGATCGTCTGGACCTCTCCGATGCGGGGGCTGCCGAGATTGGTAAGGGGACGCCGGATGATACCGGCAGGCAGTGAAAACACCAGGTCGCGCACATAATTGCCGACATGGCCTTCCAGAACCGGCGCGATCTTCGGCCCGACGCCCTTCACGGACGTCACACCGGCAAAGTAGGGGAACAAAATTTCCGGGCGCATGGGCTTATCAAGCACCAAAAATGGTTTATGAGAAGCCAGTTTAGCAAGCCTTCCACGAGTCTGGTCATGGGTGACGATACCGACGCACGGCAGCAGCGCATTCGCAAGCTGTCTTTCCGGGCCTGGAGACGCGGCTTCAAGGAGGCCGACATCATCCTCGGCCATTTTTCCGACGAGGCCCTGCCGACCATGACGGACGCCGAGCTCGATACGTTCGAGATCCTCTTGGAAGTTCCCGACCAGGACCTATATGGCTGGATAATCGAGCGCGACCCGACCCCGCCGGAATATCAATCGGAAATCATGCGCCGGCTCAATATCTTCTACAAGACAGCTTACAAATACCTCTGAGATGACCGTCTTTTCGCATATCTCGTCGTCGTCATCCGACCTGACGCTCAGCGGCTGCCCGGAAGGGTTCGACGCCCTGGTGGCGTCCGATCTGGCGCGCCGGGAAGGTTTGAGCGTCTTTATCGCGCGCGACTATGGCCGCATGAACGCGGTCATCGGCGCGCTCGGCTTCTTCGCGCCCGACCTCGAGATCCTGCAATTTCCCGCCTGGGACTGCCTGCCTTACGATCGCATGAGCCCGACGCCGGGCGTCGTGGCGCAGCGCATGTACGCCCTGTCGCGGCTGATGGCGCTTAAGGGCAAGAAGCCGGAAAAGCCGTTACTGTTGATGACGACCGTCAACGCCATGGCGCAGAAGGTTCCGCCGCGTGGGGTGGTCTCGGAAGGCCGGCTAAGTCTCAAGCCGGGCCAGAGCCAGGATATCGACAAGCTGGAGAGCTATTTCCAGCACCAGGGTTATACGCGCGTCTCGACGGTCGCCGAGCGCGGCGAATTCGCCGTGCGTGGCGGGCTGCTCGACGTCTTCCCGCCGTCGTCGGAAGAGCCCGTACGCCTCGATTTCTTCGGCGACAGCCTGGAATCGATCCGCACCTTCGATCCGGAAACGCAGCGCTCGCTGAAGCAGGTGCCCGCAATCGACTTCACGTCCGTGTCGGAAATCCGCATGGACGAGGCGTCGATCAGTCGATTCCGCCAGCAGTATCTGGAAACCTTCGGCGCGCCGGGCGAGGATCCGCTGTACAGTGCCCTGTCGGCCGGTATCCGGCGCCAGGGCATCGAACATCTGTTGCCGCTGTTCTACGACCGTCTCGACACCGTCTTCGACATGTTCGACGATCGCACCCTGATCATGCTCGATGCGCTGGCTGAAAATGCCCTTGCCGAGCGTGAGGAAACGGTCCGCGACGCCTATGAGCTGCGCGCCGACGCGGCCCGGGAAAAGGGCGGTGGCGGCTATCGCGCGCTCTTGCCTGAACGCCTGTATCTTAGCGCCGCAGGGTGGAAGACCGCGCTTTCCAACCATCGCGTTCGCCGCTTCGAGCCTTTCGAAAAGGAAGGCGGCGATGTCGCTGACCTTGGCGGGCGTCCGGGCCGCAACTTCTCGCAGGAACGCCTGCTCGACGCCACCAACCTGTTCACGGCGGTTACCGACCACGCCAAGGCCCTGTCGAAGCAGGGCAAGCGCGTGCTGTTCGCCTCGTGGACCGAAGGCTCTTCGGACCGCCTCGGCCAGATGCTCGACGACCACGGCATGGGCAAGCTCAGGCTGGCCGGTTCGTGGGCCGATGCGCAAAGCTTCGGCGTCGAAGGGACAAAGGCCAAGCCGGTGCAGCGCGCCGTCCTGCCGCTCGACCACGGGTTCGAAACCGAGTCCATGGCGGTCATCTCGGAAACCGATATCCTGGGCGATCGTCTAGCAAGGCCGCGCAAGCGCCGGCGCGCGCAGAACTTCCTGGCCGAGGCCTCGGCCCTGACGCCCGGCGACCTGGTCGTCCATATCGAACACGGCATCGGCCGCTACGAAGGCCTGAAGACGCTGGACGTCGCCGGTGCGCCGCACGACTGCCTGGACCTGCAATACGCCAACGACGCCAAACTCTACTTGCCGGTCGAAAACATCGACCTTTTGACGCGTTACGGCGCCGAGGCCGACGATGCGCAACTCGACCGCCTGGGCTCGGCCAGTTGGCAGGCGCGTAAAGCGCGGGCAAAAGAACGCCTGCGCGTCATGGCCGACGGGCTTATCCAGCTTGCCGCCGCGCGAGCCTTGCGCGAAGGCGCGCAGATCGACCCGCCGTCGGGTCTGTACGACGAATTCTGCGCCCAGTTCCCGTACGAGGAAACCGACGATCAGCTTAACGCCATTTCGGACGTGCTGGAGGATCTGGCCAAGGGCCAGCCGATGGACCGCCTGATCTGTGGCGACGTCGGTTTCGGCAAGACCGAGGTGGCGCTGCGCGCCGCCTTCGTCGTCGCCATGTCGGGTCAGCAGGTCGCCATCGTCTGCCCGACGACGCTTCTGGCGCGCCAGCATTTCAAGACTTTCAGCCAGCGTTTCCAGGGCTGGCCGATCCGCGTGCGCCAGCTGTCGCGCCTGGTCGGCCGCAAGGAAGCGGACGATACGCGCCTTGGCCTGAAGAACGGCGAGATCGAGGTCGTCATCGGCACCCACGCGCTTTTGTCGGAACAGGTCAGCTTCAAGGACCTGGGGCTGGTCATCGTCGACGAGGAACAGCACTTCGGTGTCAAGCACAAGGAAAAGCTAAAGACCTTCCGCGCCGACGTGCACATGCTGGCCCTGTCGGCCACGCCGATTCCGCGTACGCTGCAGATGGCGCTGTCGGGCATCCGCGACATGTCTATCATCGCGACGCCGCCGGTCGACCGCATCGCCGTGCGCACCTATGTGCTGCCCTACGACCCGGTGGCGTTGCGCGAGGCCCTGCTGCGCGAAAAGTACCGCGGCGGCCAGGCCTATTATGTCGTGCCGCGCCTGAGCGACCTGCCGGACGTAGCGGAGTTCCTGCGCGTCCAGGTGCCCGAAATCAAGTTCATCACCGGCCATGGGCAGCTGTCGCCGACCCAACTGGAAGACGTCATGACCGCCTTCTACGACGGGCAGTACGACGTGCTGTTGTCGACGACCATCGTCGAATCCGGCCTCGATGTGCCGACGGCCAATACCTTGATCGTGCATCGCGCCGACATGTTCGGCCTGGCGCAGCTCTACCAGATCCGCGGCCGCGTCGGCCGGTCGAAGCAACGCGCCTATGCGTACCTGACGACGCCGGCGCACAAGACGCTGAGCCTTGCTTCGGAAAAGCGGCTCAAGGTCCTGCAATCGCTTGATAATCTCGGTGCCGGGTTCCAGTTGGCCAGCCACGATCTCGATATTCGCGGCGGAGGCAACCTGCTGGGCCACGAGCAGTCGGGTCATATCCGTGAAATCGGTGTCGAACTCTATCAGCAGATGCTCGAGGATGCGGTCGCCGAACTGCGCTCGAAGTCCGACGAGAGCCTGACCGACCATCGCTCCTGGTCGCCGCAGATCAATGCGGGCGCCGCCGTCATGATTCCGGAAAGCTATATCCCGGACCTCAATATCCGCCTGGCGCTGTACCGCCGCGTGTCCGAAGCCGAAAAGCTCGAAGACCGCGAGGCCCTGGCGTCGGAACTGATCGACCGCTTCGGGCCGATCCCGGAGGAGGCCGAACAACTGCTGAAGGTTGTGGGCATCAAAGGTCTGTGCCGGCAATCCAACGTGTCGAAAATCGACGTCGGCCCCAAGGGCGCGGTGGTGACCTTCCGCAATGACAGCTTCGCCAATCCGCTGGGCCTGGTGAAGTTCCTGCCGACGCGTCCCGACTGGAAGCTGCGGCCCGACCAGAAGCTGCTGGTCAAGGGCGAGTGGCCGGACGCGGCCGGGCGGCTCAATGCGGCCGAGCGTATCGTCAAGGAACTGGCGCGTTTGGCCGGCGAAGTTTGAATTAAGCGATCCACAGATTACACAGATTTCACAGATTATTCCGAGGATACAGCCACGGGCTCCGGGACGCCGCTACCGCGGCGACGGGTAGACAAAAAACGGCGCGAAGCGCGCCATGACGTAATTGCCGTCGCCGCGGTAGCGGCGCCGCTCATGCCGTTAGGCTCAAAATAATCTGTGAAATCTGTGTAATCTGTGGATCACTTAAAATCCTTGCAGCCGAAGCCGCACACTACACAGCCTGACGATCCCGGTTCCCGGCGGCTTCGGCCGCCCGCATCAAGGCATGGGCCGGGGCTTCGCCGCGCTGGATCTGTGCAGCGCCGACTTCGAATTCGACCACGAAGGGCGCCTTGCCGCTGCCGGCGTCGAAGGCCGTGCAGCCGATAACGGCCGCGATGCGCTCAGCGACGTTGAGCGCCGCGGCGCGCGGCGTGGCAGGCAGGGCCAGGGCAAAGACCTCGTTCGACAGCCGCCCCCCGGAATCCTCGGCACGGACCAGGCGCGCGATCATCGAGCCGACCTGCGGTACCGCACGGTCAAGCAGCTTCTTCTGGCGCGCCCGGGCGACGTCAGGTGTATCGGCGATCTTAAGCACGCATATGCTTAAGGGGCGATTGCGCTGCTCGGCGGCCTTCGACAGCCGCGCCAGGTGCGCGGCGAACAGGTCGCGGCCGAACAGGCCCGTCCCCTTGTCCATTTCGGGGTTGCGCCGCATGCTTTCCAGCGTCTTGCGGATGGTTTGCTGGCGACGGTGGAGCTTTGCAAGACGCAGCAGGCGGTCGCTGATTTCGGCGATGCCGGCCTTGGGATTGGCGATATCGTTGACGCCGCGCAGGTAGGCGTCGCCGAGATCGAGTTCCATGGTGCTGTTGAGGCGCAGAAGGACCGGCGTGTGATAAAGCCGCGTATTGCGGCGCATGCCCGACGCGACCGCCAGGGCTTCGGACGGTTGCTCACCGCCCCACAGCAGGACGGCGTCGAAACTGCGGTCGTGCAGATAGTCGAAGGCGCTGTAGCTCGACAGCGCCGCCACCATGTCGACGCCCTGGTCGCGCAGGGAATGGGTCAGGGCCAGGTATTCCGGATCGGGCTGGCCTATCGACAACAGCGACAACGGCGCCGGATCGTTGGTCAGGTGCTCGGCCTGGTCGAGCGGAATGTTGAAGGTCTGGCAGCGAATGTCATACTCTTCCTCGGCGACGCAGGCGCGGATCATGTGCTCGACGCACAGGGCGATCTGTTGCGGATGGGCGTCGCGCGTGAACACAAGGTCCCAGCCGTCGGGCACGGAAAACCGCGAATCGTCGCGCGACAGAATGACAGGAATGCGCCGGGGCCAGGCGGCGGCGCGGATTTTCTCATTGAGGTGCGGCCAATCGTTCTGCGAGGCTTCGTCGACCAATACGGCTTCGATGCCCAGATCGGAGATGGCGGCATAGGCGGCGTCGGGCGAATGCGCGGTTATGGTCCGCATCCCCAAACGGTCGAGCGCCTCGCTCAGACCCGGCATGCAGCCTTCGTCACGGCCGAGCAGCAACAGGCGTGCGTTTATGGCCACTCTTTTCGGCTCCTACTCATCCGGACACGACTCACTGGATACCAGTCTTACAGGGCAACAGTAAACAGACTCATGCCGACGATGCCGTCCGGACTTCGAAAATCCAGTGGGCACCTTCGGCTTCGGCCCGTTCCAGCACATGCCCGTTCTGGTTACAGAAATGCGGAACGTCAATCTGCGCCATGGGGTCGTCGGCCAGCAGGGTCACGTGCGCTTCGTTTTCCAGCGCGCGTCGCAGTTTCAACGTCGGAACGGGACAACGGTGGCCGCGGGCATCGATCAACAGGCTCATCCGTGTAGTCTAGTGCTGTACGAAATATAATGGAAGCATGGGAGGTTGTTGCGTCATGCGGTTCCCCCTTCCGTCTGCTCCGCTTCGCTTGGCCGCCACCTTCCCCGTGGAACGGGGGAGGTGGCTCCCCGAAGCCTCGGCGAAGGGGAGACGGAAGGGGCTCGGTCACAAAAGGGACGAAACCAAATTCGCCCCTTCATCAATATCTTAGGCCACCGCCTTTACAGATTTCAATGTCTTAAGCCGGGCGGCATGCGCCTTGATCAGCGCTTGCGTGGAGGTGTCTGTATTGAACACGCTGTACCAGCCCTGAGGCTCGTGCGGCGGATCGCCGACATAAGACGTTTCCCCCCGAAGCATATGCCAGGTGTCGGTATGCAACGCCCGGCCTGCGCCGCCCCAGGCCCAGAAGTTCGAGCCGGCGACCGGCGTGTCGCTTCGGATCGCATCTTCAACCGCCGCATAGATCAGGCTGTAGAACCTGTCCTTGTAGGTGGTGGGCACGTCGGGGGCATATTGGCCGCCGTCGCGGGGGAAGCCGAATTCCTCGAAAACCAGCGGCTTGTTGAGTTCCTTGGCCATCTGGATGTGCGCGTCGATATAGGCCTGGACCTTGGTGGCTCCGGCGTCGAAGGTGCCAGCCAGGTCCTTGTCGCTGACCCAACTCCAGTTGAGCGGCCAGATGTGCGCCGTCAGGTAATCGATATGCTCGTGGGCGCGCATGACCAGGTCGCGGTTGTTGTTGGCGCCCATCAGGCCTTCGTGGCCGAGCGAAATCAGGTGATTCTTGTCGAGCGAGCGGATCAGGGCGCAGGTATCGTTTATCCAGCCGCAATAGGCGTCGGCGTTCCTGGCGATGGCGGCGTCGCTGCCGCCCGGACGCGGCTCGTTCGACAACTGCCAGGCCATGATGGTCGGATCGTTGCGATAGCTGGTCTTGGTGATGCTGTTGGTGCGCGTCACCAGCATCTTCACATAGTCGTAATAGACGTCCTTGGCGGCCTTGTCGGCGTAGAACTGCGCCGAAAAGTCGGCGAATTCCGGCCACGGGTGCGCCGGGTCGTTCATATTGATGTAATTGCCGCCGTTGGTATAGTACTGCAGCGTCACCATGCCGCCCGACCATTCCCAGAAGTTGGTCAGGTACAGGACCGCCTTCATGTCGCGCTTCTTCATTTCGCTGAGAAGGAAGTCGAGGCCCGCCAGCAGGTCCTTGTTATAGGTGCCGGGCTTGATGGTGATGGCAGGATCGAGCGAATTCTTGAGCGGCGACAGCTCGCCAGATCCCAGCACGCGGAGATTGGTGACGCCGAGCGCCTTGAGGTCATCGAGTTCCTTGACCAGGCGCGCACGGTTGCCGAACGCGGCCGGCGCACCGAGATAGGCGCCGTACCAGATATTGGCGCCCACATAGCGGTAGGTGTCGCCGTTCAGCTTGAAATGGATGCCGTCGCGGGTGACGAAGCCCGAGCCCTTTTGGGCTTTACGCCTAGTTTTCGCATCGGCGCCGGTGGCCGTCAGAGCCAGCGCGGTCATGCCCAGCGTGTTTAGAGCCCCGCCGAGGACGCCGCGGCGCGACAGTCCGGTCTTGGAATTCGGCTTCATGTTTCGTCTCCCATTTCATCCCGCTTGACTGCGAGTCCTGGTGTTTGGTGTACCGGAGAATAATGAAATATGAAATACTAAACCTCGGGCCTTACCCAGCCATACCGGTAGTGCCGGCGGTATGGCCGGCCGGAAGCGCCTGAAGGCGATCCCCTATGTCGGGTGTAGCGGCCTTGGCTTCGATATCGTCGAGACCGGCATGAAGACCCCGTAGAAGGTTCGGCCTTACCGTCTTCGGATACGGGAGGCAAATGGGCGCAAGCTTTGATAGCGCCGATTTTTTCCAAATCTTTCCTGTTGGTTATGGCGACATCCTTAAGCCGTTTTTTCGACTGTGCGCACAGTTCCGGCAAGGCATTTGACGTTTGTTTTACCGCCTTCGGTCCGGCCGCCCGGCGGGCGACGGACAGCACGCTGTCGGCCCAGGCGAACAGGGCGTCGCGATAGACGGCCATGGCGCCGAACATCCGCTTCAGGCGGATTTCACCTCACGGGGCGGGGCCGTCGGCCAGATAACGGTGATAAGCAGACTCCATCGTAATTCCTGAACGGAATCAAAGCGTCGCCTCAATATCTTAACGGACGGTAAATTCAGGCTATGTCGACGACGGCGTTACCCTTACGCATCAAGGCGTAGCCATTCATACGGCGGTAGGGACGCAAACGGTCTTCGGGTGCAAAGCGCATCAGGAAGCGGGTCAGCGGTGGTGCCGGCAGATCGCGGCCGACCTTCAGGCCCTCTTCGCCGGTGTAACGCATTTCGGTAACCTC
>CAKZJB010000089.1 GCA_936940865.1 uncultured Asticcacaulis sp.
TATCGGCTCCATCTTCTCAGAAGTTGGAGCCTCCGGCAAACCCGGGGCGGTTCAAATGATATCCGCATCGCATCGCATGGCATGGACATTCAGATAAGGGATGACGCCGGCCAAATGACCGTGCAACCCAGGTTGAGCGTCTATGTTCGCGCCTTACCAACTTCGGAAGAGCTCTTTGCCCGCAACGGTCGCCTTTTACCCCGAGCAGACTTTAACGATGCGGCCAGGCAACATATTCGGGACGAAATTGCGCGTCGTGCCTCACAGTCCGCGCCGGCGGATAATACGCCAGCTGGACGTGCCGCGTGGCGAGCCGATATTATGCGCGACGTTTATGGAGGCATGGGGGTGTCCGTTCCAGCGGGAGCTCAGCTTCCATCAGGCGACGAACGTGAAATAGATGGCGACAACGGAATCGACCCTTCGCCCGTCTTGAATGGTCGGTTACAAATCCCGGATCGGCATTCACGCAGGTACGACATTCCCCAGAAATGGATTCGGCTTCAAGTCGAAGCACCGGCTTTCGCTCTAGTTTTCCCTTGTGAGCCACATCGTTGGGAGGCAGCGGCTTCGGATTATAAGACCCTCCTGCTCGAACAGATTCGTAGAACGTACGTTAATTGGCTCGAAACACCGTTCGGCCAGGAAAACGCATGGCGAAAAATGCATCCGCCGTCCGAAGCTTTTTGGAGCGCCGAGCGATGGGATATGTTCCTTAATGCAGCCCGCCGGCATCCACCAGTTCCAGTGGATATCATTCCGATATTCGATGCCCATGTCCTTGTTCAGGCGCTTCAAGATCCTCTCCATTCCGGCCAATATTCGGTACGCATTGCCTTGGAGAATTTGCGCGAAACAGACAGTGACTTCGAGTGTGGTTTATTCTCTGTTGGCCTTGAAGTACGCATCCCAAGCCACGCCCTCAGGCCGATGCGATTAGAGCGTGTGAGGCGCAGCTACCATCTCGCTGGCTTCATGACCATGCCGGGCATCGGCGTGAATGGTGGGATTGTTGATAAGGGAACCGCCGGTAACGAACGAGTCCTAGATACAACCTGGATGCCGCGATACGTTTTACCTCGAATGACTGCCACGCAAGTGGAAACTGTACCGACGTCTTACGAAGAGCTGGCTAGAGAATCGCTGGACCTGCTTGCTCTTCACGCTTTACCGACAGCCATGGCAGCGTGGATTGAATTAACGGGTAGAACGACATCCCTGTCCGCGCCAGGCGAGGAAGGCACCGCGTCGGACGAAGCCGGTCAAAGAGCACGCTTCCAAGATGATTTGGCGGCATGGGAGCGCGAACAAGAGCGGATAACGAGGGGCATCGAAATCCTGACTATGGCGCAGGCTGCTTGGCGTAGCGAACCAGGGTCGGCAGAGGCAATCCCCTATCGTGCCTGGCTTTTACTCAATAGAACATTTCTCGCTGCCAACCCCCAGATCCACGGACAGGCGCCACGGGGGTGGCGTCTATTTCAATTGGCTTTCGTGCTCACGCACATACCAACTTTGGCCTCGCGATTGGCTGCCTATCACCACTATTTCGACGCTAGCTTCGATGAAGACGCAGCAAGCCTTCTGTACATGTCAACCGGTGGAGGCAAAACCGAGGCATTTTTTGGAACAGTAGTTTATGCGCTGTTTCTCGATCGCTTGCGAGGCAAGCAGCGAGGTGTCACCGCAATGATGCACTATCCCCTACGCCTCCTGACGGTGCAACAAGCTCAAAGGCTTGGCAAGCTGATGGCTCGTGCAGAGTTAGTACGTCGAAATGAAGGCCTTGGGGGTAGTCCGTTCGAAATAGGCTTTTGGGTCGGAGGGGGCAATACACCCAACTCGACGGAACGGCGAATTGGGGAGTTGGAGGAGCAGCTGAGGTGTGTGCCGGCATGGAACGACCCACGAGGACAGAGTGAGCATCGCCTGTTGAACAGCGATGATCGGATCGATAGGGAATACGCAGCTGCGCGAGAATCTTGGAATAAGATACCTTCATGTCCATTTTGTGGGTCAGAAGAAGGGACGGGATTGCGCTTATTTCCGAGTCGTCATAACCGATTGGGTATCGTTTGTTTTAACACTCGCTGTGATTGGAACGCACTTTATAGGCCAGCGGGGTCTGAACCCCTGCCATTTCTTCTGGTTGATACCGATATTTATAGGCGGGCCCCGTCCGTTTTGCTTGGAACTATTGACAAGTTGGCCCTCCTTGGTCAGAGCACTACCACAATCGATCGAATTGCGGGCATGTTTGGCCTCGCCCGTTGGATCGAGGGCGGTGCGGATGGTTTACTACGGATGCCGAGCGGCCCCTCAGCCGGAGACGCTCCTCCCGCAGGATGCCAGCGTGTTTCTCCAGCCTATCGCCAGGGGGTCGAAGTGTTTTTCGACCCTTTCCCCAGCCTGATCGTACAAGACGAGATGCACCTGTTAGAAGAAAGCCTTGGCACATTTGGAGGCATTTTCGAGACTGGTCTGTTTGCGTGGCTTTCGCGGCTGTCTGGTTTGCTGGGCGATAGAGTGTGCAGGATTCCCGGTGCTCCAGATCGGCCCAGGCTCCCTCATATCATCGGTGCGACGGCCACGGCAGCAGACGCGGCCAAACACACACGGGCGCTCTATCAGCGATCTGTGGTTCAGTTTCCCCATCCGGGTCCAGCCCTACATGGCGGGTTTTACACCCGCATGGCAACCTTCCTTGAGGGCGGTGTAGCTGCGGTGTCACGGGAGAGCGCCCAGCTATCGCCGCTAGGCCGGGAACGATCGGCTCCGTGGGGACGAGTCTATGCGTCATTGATGACCAATGGTCGATTGCACACTGTCACAACCCTGTCAGTGCTGGCCGCGCACGCCGCCACGATAACGAGATGGGAGCGCGACCTTGCCTCAACCGATCTTACCCGGAGCGTGGCGGCCGCTAACGAAATAGAAGACCACATCTCTAGCGAAAACTGGGGTGAACAACGTAGGAGTGCCGTTCGGCAGGCGGCAGCAGACCGCCAATTCGCCCGTCTAGCGTCCCTTGTCGATTTGCATCGGATCGAACTCACTTATGTCACCAACAAAAAGGGCGGTGATCAATTGCTGTCTGCGTTGGACGGCGAAGTGCGCGAAGCTCATGCGAAGATGGGATCACGCTACGAACTGACCAAGTTCGAAATGAAGCTAATTTCCGGGGGTGTAGATATTGGAGGCATTCAAGAAGTCATTCGCGCGGCTGAGCGGCCCTTCGACCCGATGCACGACGACATCGCCGACGCGCTAAGGGGTATTGTAGCCACCTCTGCAATTTCACATGGCGTTGATGTCGAAGCGTTCAACGCGATGGCATTTGCTGGTATGCCATCGGACATTGCTGAATACATTCAGGCCTCATCCCGAGTGGGTAGAACCCATGTTGGCTTCTCTCTGCTCATTCCGACCCCGCAGACTCGGCGAGATCGGTTTGTCGTCGAGGTTCACGAATCTTTCCATCGTCTTTTGGAGCGCATGATTTCCGCGCCCGCGATCGAACGGTGGGCGGATAAGGCAATCGAGCGGACTATCCCGTCACTCGTGCAAACATGGGTTGCCGGCGTAAGGCATCAGGAGAGGTTCGTTGCTCTGGACGACTCGCATAAGGGTCAGTTTCCGGTTCCCACTACGGTCGAAGCATTTGATCGGATACTAAAAGACCGCGCACAATTTGACGACTGCGTTGCGTTCGTCATGTCTGCTATCGGTATATCGGCGAGAACGGGACGGCCATCCAATCCCGAATATTATCGTGACCTAGTCAGAAATGCGGCGGCTCGCATTAGGGCAAGTGTCGGCAGCGGCGAATTCGTCGGAAAACTGGGAGATTTTTGGTCCAATCCATTGAGCGGCATGCAGAGGCCGATGACAAGCCTGCGCGACGTTGATGCCTCCGGACGAATTAGGGCATCAGCCCAAACTCAACGTAACGAGCCCCTTACAAAGGAACAGGTCGGGGAAGCGATGGCAATCGTCCGAAACCGCGGGGTCGAGCGTCTTCGTCGGACGGCGACGAGCGAATTGGATGGAGATATCTAACTGTGACAAAGCCTCCAACCATGCACCGTTCGCGCACTCAGCTTGCGAGCGCATATGCCCCTCACAGCCTATTTACGTTCGAGGGCGGGCTTGGCGCCTGCATGGCGCTCCCAGCTTCGGGAAATCCGATCGCAGATCTGAGGCCAGTAACCCAGCGCCTAATCGGCGAACAAATCCAGGAGTATTTTGAAGCATGGGCGGCGCGTGCGACACGTGGAACCAACCTGCGACATCCAGTTCCATCTAGTTTGGCCGTGGACGCGCGCGTATTAAACGAAGAAGCAGTTAGACTGCGATTGGGAGACCTAACGTTCCAAATTCCGGATAGTGTTGGTTATATCCCGTTTCCTCTTGCATTTGCCTGTACCCGATGTGGCCTGCACAGAGAGTCGCGCAGGCTGTCTCATCTCCAACGGGACGTCGAGCGCTTCCCAAGCGCTTGTCCGACAGGCAGCGCGACCTGCGCAAACGACTGGCAACAGTTAGATGTTGTTCTAGCTCATTGGTCCGGCGAGGTTGAGGCGTTGACACCGAGCTACCGCCACTGGGCGTCCGCACAAAGCGAAGTAAGGGAAATCGCGCGCTGCGGCTCATGCAACTTCGACTCGTTTTATCTGCGACGTCCACCTGGTGCGTTGTCCGGATGGCATTTCGAGTGTGTAAACTGTCGGACTGTGCGACCAATCCTTCAGCGCGACCGCCGAACCCTTGAGCTCTTGGGGGCCGACCTTGATCAAAATCAAGCGCTCGTTGCCGAAATGAACATGGAGCCCGTATCTTATCGGGCATCGGCGGCTTACTATCCGCATGGCGACCGAATTTTGGTTTTCGATCAGGACCAGTTCGTTTCTTTGTTGAACGGCAGTCAAATCAACCAGCTCGAGGCGTTCATTTCCAATAAGTATGGGTATCCGCCCGCTAACCTCTCGGACGTCGAGAAAGCGAGCTTGCTTCAAGCAGCAGGGCGTCAGGGCGACTGGCAAACGTTTGTCTCAATGCGGACCCTTGTCGACAACCTAATAGCCGCCGGTCTTACGCCGGCGGATCAGATTGCAGCGTCGCAAGCAATTTTGAGGCAAATGGAAGACGAGTGGAATTCCACAATTTTTGCAGGCCACCAGACCTCCACACCTGGGATTTCTGCGGCTTGCGCGGAGCGAACGGGCTATGTGCGCCGGTTTGATCCGATTCGGATGAGCGTCGATCACGAAACGCTCGTGCAGGAAAAGCTGCACGGTGGGCAAATGAGCGACGGCAAAGAAGTGTCTGTCGACGTTACGATCCTTGATCCGTTTTTGCGCCCGGATAACCTTTCCGAAATTGAATTTAATCAGCTACGGCGCGAGACGCGACGCCGTCTCGACTTGTTGGGCATTTCGGAAATGCGCCTGATTAGGGACGTGAAGGTCTGCGAATATACATTTGGATACACCCGCACCTCGTCGTCGCCGGTCGTTAAACGAGAAAAGGCCGGCGACGCGGAAATGCCGGTCCGATTGCGTCTCTTTGATCGCGTGCAGGTCGGCGATGCGGCGCGACACCCCGTCTTGTGCCTTGTACAATCAAATGAAGGATTTTATGTAAAACTTGACGAACAGACGGTTACCGAATGGCTGGCATCGAATGGAGTTCAACCCGCACCCGCGGCCAGCGGCGTTGCGCTTGGCGGGCGCCTGATCGAAGAGTTCGCGCGTATCGAGCACGATCCCACGGCAAGGTTTTCTCGCTTTCTGGATGAATATCGGAAGGAACGCAGCGTTCCGCGTTCGGCATACCCTTTGGTTTACACGCTTCTTCATTCTATCGCACATCACCTTATCGGTGTTTCTGCGTCGATGTCCGGGCTGGATTTGGGGTCATTTGGCGAGCACATATTTGTACCAGACCTTGCGATCTTGGTTTACCGCCGTGGGATGACCATGGATCTTGGCAACCTGTCCTCGATGTGGCGTGATCGCGGCGATCCTCAATTCGGAAACGAGGTCTTGGATCGAATGGTAAATCCCGTCAGTTTGAGATGCGGTTCGGAGAGCGTGTGCAACCATCGTGGAGGCGCCTGCCCCGACTGCGTATTGATACCTGAAAACGCTTGCCTAACCCGAAATGAGCTCCTATCCCGGGCCGTCCTCGTAGGTCGGGGAACCACACGTTGGGATGCCCAGCCGGATACTTTGGTGGGATATTATGACGTGGCAACTAGGCGCGCGCACGAAGCGAACCCGGTCTTATGATTGGCGAAGCGCTCGGCAAGTCGCTGGTCGAGAACCTTGGCCCAGATTGCTCCACGGCGACTAGGCTTGCCCGGGCCATTCTAGCGAGTGAAAATGGCGTCCTTAACGAATCCAAGTTAACGGGGGATGCGGCAGGACCATTATTTAGAGTGCTCAAAGACTTCGAGATGCGGGGGTGGGTACAAAGAGTCGATGGACATTTGATGTGCGGGACAACCAAGATGCCAGCTGGTGTACCGTACTTTCTCGACGGCGCTGCAGCAATGTTTGCAGCACTTCCGCTTGATAGTCGCGCTACCGCAGTCGTCACAATGCCTTCGACTGCCGGACTTATGGAAAATGCTTTGCCGCGAACAGGGTTGAGCCATTCCGCTCTCCTACCTTCTGACGTGGCGTTCGAGATGATCGCCGATGCGGCTGAATCGAGCCTGACAATCTTAACGCCATTCTTAAATCCAGACGGTCTGTCCAGAGTTCTGGAGCTATTCGACCGGACTTCAGCGCCCCACAAAACGCTTATTGTCCGCGAGAAGGGGGGCGCTAGACAAACCGCCTTATCTCGAGCCTGCGACATTGCAGATTTGGGCGTAGTAGTGCGTGACTACACATTAAAACTAGCGCGAGGCTATGAGACCTTCCACGCCAAAGTCGTCCTCGCTGATCAAAGTCTTGCGTACGTCGGCAGCGCAAATATGACGAAATACGAACAAAACAGTGTGGAATTAGGTGTGCTGATGGACGGCAAAGCTGCGCGGACCATTGCCAGTGTCGTTCGGGCAATTGAATTGGTTGCTCCTCTTGCTGAAGTTGCACAGTTGGGAACTCGCACATGAACCTGTTTGTGCCAGTTTCATCCGTGCTTGAGAGTGAAAACCGCTTGTTGGATCGGGCGGAAGATGCCGGGCCCGTCATAAAGGCCATCCTTTCGGCTATCGCGTCACGCCGCGGAGCGAGTGGTGCGCTGCAAACCTGCTACGACCTCATCGCGGGAAAATGCGACGAGAAGATCAGACGAGCTCTCCTGCGGTTAAGTCCTCAATGGCGAGATCATGCCATCGCCAGCGTCTACGCGACTTTAATGCCGGGCGACAGACGTAAGAAGCTTGGTGCCTATTTCACCCCGCCGCATTTAGTCGACCACCTTATATTTAGGCTTCAAGAATTCGGTCTGGATCTAAGCAATGATAGGTTTCGGGACCCTGCGGCTGGTGGTGCTGCGTTTCTGGTTCCGTTGGCCAGGCACAAAGCCCGAATATGGCGCGAAAAAAACATAAAAGACGAACGAATTGTCCAGTTGCTTACCGACCATCTTGAAGGGTGTGAGGTCGACGCCGGACTGGCGCAACTCGCAAATTCGCTATTACGTCGCATGTTGTCGTCAGAATTTTCGATCGCTGAAGAATTAGTCGAGAGCCTAGAAATCGTTAAAACGGAAGACAGTCTAGAAGACAATTCAATGTCTTCGACGCATATCGTCCACGAGATCGGGAACCCACCCTACTTCCGGTTGCCTCGCGCGGCTGTCCCAGATCAGCAGGCGCGGTTTGGCGACATTTCGAGTGGAAGACTCAATCTCTATGCAATGTTTGTCCGAAAGGGCCTAGATCGGATTCCTGCTGGAGGTCTGGCGGGCTACGTCATTCCGACATCATTCCTCGGCGGCCCGGAGTTCAGACGATTTCGATCCAGGGTCAATGAGCTCGCCGAGGTGTTGGTCATAGATCTGATTGATAAGCGTAGTGACGTCTTCCTAGATGCCACTCAAGATGCTTGCTTCATAGTTTTGAGACGCCGATCGAGCGAAGTTATCAGTGTTGAGACAACAGAAGCGAAGAGTGGGCTGTTGGCGTCCAACGGGATCTTCACGGAGCGGGGTAAAGCAACGATTTATGCCGGAGGAGAGCCGTGGTGGCTGCCAGGTGAAGAAACTCAATCGCACGCCACACTGGCCGATTGGGGTTACACCGCGACGATCGGTTATTTAGTCGCTAACCGACAATCGGAACGTCTCCACAAAACAGGCGGAGCAGGTAGATTTCCGCTCATTTGGGCAAAAGCTGTCACACCGACAGGAGAATTCGATTTCCTGCGCGGCGTAGTTCAAAAAGGATTTGGCTGGGTCGATGCACCGAGCGAAGCCAGATACGTCGTCAAATCGGAATGCATTGCTATCCAACGCACCTCCTCTCGTGGCCAAAAACGCAGGGTCACGGCAGCCTTGATACCCAAGGATTTCGTAGAAATGAACGGCGGCGTAGTCGCAGAGAACCATGTAATCCTGCTGATCCCAAATAGGGAACATCCCGAGAGCGCGTCAAATCTCGTACAGGCATTAAATTCGGCCGCTGTAAGCGATCAGCTTGATCGAATCTGTGGATCTGCGTCTATTTCGGTGCGACTTCTTGAGAAATTAAAAATTTCGAAGGCGCAGTAGAACTATGTCTAAGCAACACTGTTCAATTTGAGCGTCCGATCCGGAAAAGAACGTTTGCTCAGAAAACGCCGTTCTTATTCGGACTTCTGACCGTTCTTATCCGGACTGGACAAAATTGGCGACCCCTGCAGGACTCGAACCTGCGACCTCTGCTTTAGGAAAGCCTTGCTCTATCCGGCTGAGCTAAGGGGCCGTGCCAGACGCTGTCTTACACAGCTTGCGCGTCGGCGCGCAAGCGGGAATGACAGGTTTCCTCAGGCCATTGTACGCCCGGCCGCCCTACTCCGGGATCGGCACGTCGAAACCGTTGAGCGTTACCGACACCATGCAATAGAGGCCGATCAGGTAGATCAGCTCGGCGGCGCCGTATTCGCCGAAGTGCTTGACCGCCTTGTCGTAGACCAGTTGCGGCAGCACGCCGCCGTTGAGCAGCGAGGCGGTGACGTCGTAGGCGACGGCTTCGTCGGGCGTCAGGTTGGCCGGGCGCTGGTCGGCGACGATGGTGCTGATCTTGTCGTCGTCCAGGCCGCGCAGCTCCGCCACCAGGACGTGGGCATAGAGCTCATAGGCGGCGTTGAAGCGCGCGCCGGTCACCAGGATCGCCACTTCGCGCACCGGCCTGGGCAGGGTCGGGCTGGTCGACATCGCCTTGACCAGGTCCCAGACGGGGCCGCCCATCTTCGGATAGCGCAGCCACGGGTTCCACGGCCCGATCAAGGTGCCGTCGGGCGCCGCGGCTTTAAAGCCTTTGAAATTGGTCTCGATCCTCGCCTTCATGTCGTCGTAAAGCGGCTTTTGTTCGGGCGTCAGGCTGGACGGCGCGGTCAGGGGCAGGCGCATGGGGCAAAACTCCGGGTCAGGGCCTCAAGACGGAGCGCCCAGTCTTGTGCTGCACTGCGGCAAAATGAAGGCTCCGGGCTTACGCCGCCAGCCTTATTGCCCGCCCAGTTCCTGGGCCAGGCCGATCAGGATGCCTTCAGGCCCGCGGATGTAGCAGAGGCGATAGACGCCCTGGTAATCGACGACTTCATCGGCGAGTTCGGCGCCGTGTTTGTAGAGCCTGTCGAGCGTTTCATTGAGGTCGTCGACGGCGAACATGACGCGGAGGTAGCCCAAAGCATTGACCGGGGCTGTGCGGTGGTCGGCGACGACGGCGGGGCGGATGAAGCGCGATAGCTCCAGCCGGCTATGGCCGTCGGGGGTGCGCATCATGGCGATTTCGACGTGCTGGTCGCCGAGTCCCGTGACGCGCCCGGCCCATTCGCCTTCGATCATCATCCGGCCTTCGAGGTCGAGGCCGAGCTCCTCAAAAAAGGTGATCGCGGCGTCGAGGTTTTCGACGACGATGCCGACATTGTCCATGCGTTTCAGTGCCATGGCGGCAGGGTATAGCGTCTGGCGTGGACGGTAAATACATAAACGGTCGTTAGCGAGCATGAGAAACGCTGTAGACTTTCGCCCTCCCCATTTATTGTATGGAGGAAGAACAGCGGGGCGATCTCCAATTTTGCGGTATCCAAACACCAAATCGGCACATTCTGTATGGTTAATGCTGACTTTTGCCACAAAATATGGTATAGAACAGAATCAGAATAGTGATTCGTCACTGATTCGGTCATGATTCGTTTCCGGGACGTTCGCGCGATCCTGCGCATGTCGTTTACACTTGACCGTTAAGCTGCCTTTTCCGCGCACTTTCGCCTTTGCAAACGCTGCGTGCGCGCCTATTTAACCTCCGTGTCACCGCCTCCCGCCTCTCCCCTGTACGCGCGTCCGACGCCGGAGCCTTCGCGGCTGGTGGCGGTGCTGGGCCCCACCAATACCGGCAAGACCCATTATGCGCTGGAGCGCATGACGGCGCACGCCACCGGCATGATCGGCCTGCCGCTGCGCCTGCTGGCGCGCGAGATCTATGAGCGCCTGGTGGCCATGAAGGGCGTAAACGCCGTGGCGCTGATCACGGGCGAGGAAAAGATCATCCCCCGCCTGCCGTCCTATTTCGTGTGCACGGTCGAGGCCATGCCGCTGGAACGCCAGGTCGACTTTCTGGCGGTCGACGAAATCCAGCTGTGCGGCGATGCCGAACGCGGCCACGTATTCACCGACCGGCTGCTGCACGCCCGCGGCCGGCATGAGACGCTGTTCCTGGGCGCGCGCACCTTCGCGCCTTTGTTCAGGCGCCTCTTCCCCGACGCCGAGATCATGATGCGCGAGCGGTTGTCGACGCTGACCTATTCCGGCTCGAAGAAGCTGACGCGCCTGCCGCGCCGCACCGCCATCGTCGCCTTTTCGACCGAGAAGGTCTATGCCATCGCAGAGCTGATCCGGCGCCAGCGCGGCGGCGCGGCCGTGGTCATGGGCTCGCTCAGCCCCAAGACGCGCAACGCCCAGGTCGCCCTGTTCCAGCGCGGAGAGGTCGATTTCCTGGTCGCCACCGACGCCATCGGCATGGGGCTGAACATGGATATCGACCATGTCGCCTTTTCGGCTTTGTCGAAATTCGACGGCCGCAGCTCGCGCCACCTGACGGCGCAGGAGATCGGGCAGATCGCCGGCCGCGCCGGACGCTTCACGCGTTCCGGAACCTTCGGCGTGACGGGCGAATGCCATGAGCTGGACGACGACCTGATCCACGCCGTCGAAAACCATCAGTTCATGCCGCTGGATGCGGCCGAATGGCGCAATCCGTTTCTGGACTTTACCTCGCTCGACGCGCTTTTCCGGTCATTGACGATGCCGGCCGAGCGCCCCGGCCTGCGCCTGGCCAAGGAGGCGCTTGACGAACGCGCGCTGAGGCACCTGTCGCAGGACGAGGATATCGCCGCCAAGATCAAGAACCCCGTGACGCTGCGGGTGCTGTGGGAAGCCTGCCAATTGCCGGATTTCCGGAAAACCGGATTCGACGAATTCCTGAAGCTGGTGGCGTTTCTGTTCTGGTCCCGCATCGGAAAAGACGGCGCCGTGCCCGAGGACTGGTTTGAGACGCAGGTGCGCGATCTCGACAAAACCGGGGGTGACATCGATACAATATCTTCACGGCTTTCGGGCGTGCGAACCTTAAGCTATATTGCCAATCGTGGCGGATGGCTTAAACGCACCGATCACTGGCGCGACGTTACGCGCGACCTGGAGGAACGCTTGTCCGACGAATTGCACGAAGGCCTTATGCAACGCTTCATCGATGCGCGCACCAGCGCGCTGATGAAGGCGCTGAACGCCGACGAAGTCATCACCCCCGAAGTCAATGCCGAGGGCCAGGTGGTCATCGAAGGCCACGTCGTGGGCGAATTGAAGGGGCTTACCTTCATCCTCAGCCACAGCGACAGCGCGGTCGAAGACAAGACGCTGCGCCAGGCGGCGTTCCGCGCGGTCAATCCGCTGCTGCTCGATCGCCTGCGCGCCCTGGCCAATACGGCTTCGAAAACGCTGCGCATCGAGGGCACGCAGGTGCTGTGGAACAACGAACCGGTGGCGGTGATCGAGCCATCGGATCCATTCGCGCCCCGCGTCAAGCTGCTGGACAGCGCCGACCACCCGACGCTGCGCGAACGCGCCGAAAAGCGCGTGACGGATTTCGTCTATCAACTGTCGCTGGTGACGTTGAAGCCGCTGCACAAGGTCAAGCAGGCCGCCGATGCGGAAGGCACCGCGCCCAACGTCCGCGCCATCGCGTTCCAGCTGTTCGAAAACGGCGGCGTGACGCGCAGGGATGAGACGGTCAAGCTCAGCCCTGAGGAAAAGGCCGCGCTCAAGGCTTTGGGCATCGCCGGGCACCGTTACCTGTGGTTCCTGCCCGACATGCAAAAGGGCAAGGTGAAGCACTATCTGGCAAGCTTCGGCGAGACGGAAGGCCAGCGCGCCCTGAGCGCGCAAGGGTTGGTGGCGATCGCCGGCCACGAGCCGGTCAGCGTGAAACTGCTGTCGCAGCTCGACAAGATCATGGGCACCGGCATCTATCAGAAGGGCGCCATCTATGTCCGCCCGGACGCCTTTGCGCACCTGAACATGGACGACAAGGCGCGCGACAAGCTGATGCTGGCGCTGGGCTACGTCAAGGTGCCGAACATCATGGTGAAGGTGCCGGTCAAGGCGCCGGAGCCGGTGAAGGCCGAGGCGGAAGCGGTCGCCGAGCCCGAGATTGCGGAAACGCCGGCCGAAGCCGTCGAGGCTCCGGCTGAAGAGATTGCCGCCCCCGCCGTCGAGGCCGTGGCGGAAGCGGTTGCAGAGGTTGAGGCCGCCGAAGTCCCCGCCGAGGCGATCGCCGAGCCGGTCGCTGACATCGAAATTACCACAGAAGCCGCTTCGGAAGCGGAAACTGCCGAGACCCAGGCCGAAACGCCTGCCGAAGCCGCCGCCCCGGTCGAGATGGTCGAAGAAGAGCGCATGGGCTATCGCCATCGCCGCCCCGACGGCGAGCGCCGCGAAAGCCGCCATCGCCATCGCGGCCACGGCCAGAAGCCGGAAGGCGCTCAGGCAGACGGCGAAAAGCCGCACCGCAACCGTCACCGCCACGGCAAGGGCAAGCCCGACACCCAGGGCGAAGGCGCTGCGGCGCGTGAAGGCAAACCCCGCGACGGCAAGCCGCATGGCAAGCACGGCAAGGGTGGAAAGCCTCAAGGCAAGGGCGGCCCGCGCCCCGACAACAAGCCGCGCGAGCCCTACGTCAACCCGTACTCGCCCTTCGCCATCCTGCGCGAAAAGCTGGGCGGGTAAGGGAAGCAAGAAACCCCACCACCATTCGCTGCGCTCATGGTCCCCCTCCCCATCGCTTCGCGACAGGGAGGTGCAAGTAAGCGCGGTTTCATCCCCCTGCACCTCCCCGTTTTCGCAGAAAATTGGGAGGGGGACCGCACGAGCCGCGAAGCGGTGAGATGTGGTGGTGGGGTTTCTTACTTAAACCAAGTTTGACAAACTTTGCCATAACGCGCACACTTCGCCTACGGAGATACGCCATGGCGACGATGAATATTTCCCTGCCGGATCAGATGAAGGACTGGGTCGAACGCCAGGCCGAGGGCGGCCGCTACAGCAATTCCAGCGACTACGTCCGCGACCTGATCCGCCGCGACCTGATCCGCGCTGAGCAAATCGCCGCGATGCAGGCCAAGATCGACGAAGGTCTGGCCAGCGGCGTCAGCCCGCACACCTTGCCCGAGATTTTCGAACTGGCCCGGGCGGAATTTGCAAGGCAACAAACGGCCGCTAAGTCGTAATTGGCCTTATACCTCCCCGCTCGGCGGGGAGGGGAACCGCACGAACGGCGAAGCCGTGAGATGTGGTGGTGGGGGCGGAGAAGACGCGCGTACCGAGCCCGTCACCTCTACGCCCCCCTCCGTCTCACCCTTCGCTAAAGCTACGGGTGATCCACCTCCCCCGCCAAGCGGGGGAGTATAAGTAAATCAGAGCCCTATTTCTTCTGCGCCGCGGCCAGGACCAGGAACATATAGTTGGTCTCACCGCCGCCCATGACGTATTCGCGCTGCTGCCAGAAGTACGGCCAGATTTTCAGCTCCGGCAGGTCGGGCCGGATCAGGGCCGTCCCCGAAATCACGCCGCCGGGAATATAGCTCCAGTCGGCGCGGTTGCCGCCATAGGCGACCGTCGACGACACGGCGCCGACACCGGACGCAAACGACTCGGTATTTTGCCCCGGGTGGACGCCCAACACGAAGTTCAGCGCCTCCATCTGCAACGTCACCGGCGTCGCCTCCGGCCAGGCCTTGCGGAAGAAGTACTGGTCGACGCCGAACGTCTGGATGTCCCAGCCGGCGCCCCAGATATAGGGCTTGTACGGCACGCCATAAGGCGTTTTCGTCGCCTCGTCGGAAAGCTTCGCCTGATAGGTTTTGACGGCGGCGGCCGCGTCCTTGCGGAAGCCCGCGTCGGTGATCAGCGGCATGGCCGAGGCCAGCACCGCCCCCGTCTGGTCGATATGGGCGACGATGTCGGCCTTCATGCCGACCAGCCGCTTGACCAGGGCCGGATCCTTCGTCGTCTGCGCCAGTTCCGACGTGGCAAAGACCTTGTTGTGTAAGGACCTGGCGCGATCATAGGCGTGGGAATACAGATCCTGCGCCGCCGTCAGGGCATCGGCCGCCATCTGCGGGTTCGACGGTCTTATGACGCGCGACGCCGTCGCCAGCTCGGCGGCGGTTTCCAGTTCGCGGTCGGGATTGTCCTCGGTGAACACCCAGCGGTCGTCGTCGACGCCTGAGGTCGTCGCGGTCTTCTCACCCGGTTTCAGCGCGGGGTCATAGTTCAGGTTATCGGTCTGGGTCGAGATATCGCCGAGCAGTGTGTACTGCTCCAGGTGCGGCTCGATAATGCCGCGATAGGTGCGGCCTAATACCTTATACCCGCCCAGCACGCTCAGCAGGCCGTGCTCGATCTGCTGGATCGCGTCATTCTTGCCGTCCGGCTGGTGAATATCGGTTTCTTTTTTGGTCTCGTCGATCGCCGTCGCGTCGTAGTTCAGCCCGAACTCTTCGACCATCTTGGCCAGCAGCCACACCGTGCCCATCTGGCTTTCGACGCGCAGGTCGTAGTCGCCGGCGTCGTGCCAGCCGCCGCTGTTCAGCCCGGCGATATGGTCGCCGGGCTTCTGCTTGACGAGCAAATCGGGCCCTTGGTCATAGCCGTCGAAATGGTCGCCGACCTGGGCCAGGCGGACATCGTCCTGGTGGTCGAGCCCGTGCCAGGTGCGGTACTTCTCCTTCACCAGCATGTGGCACATCTGGACCGGCAGGAAGTATTCCAGCGTCGGCTGCCAGACGTCGCGGTCATAGACATCGTCGCCGATGCGGAACACATGGCTGATCTGGTCGCGATAGCCCAAGGCGTACATGCCGGGCTCCGTCACCGAGGTCAGATCCGCGGTAACATAGTTATAGCGCAGGAAATGACCCCACGGTTTCGTGGCGAAGCGCTTGACCTCCTGGCGGCCGTTTTCGGTCATCTTGTAGAGCACCAGCGGGTCGGCCTGGGTATCGCGCACGTCCTGCTCGACGACGATTGTCTTCTGCTGTCCGGGGCGATAGCCGACCTGCGACACCTGCACGACCGGCGTATAGCGCCAGTTCGGGTCGACATTGGGCGTGATCACCCAGGTGACCGCGTCCTTGGTGGCGCCCGGTCTGGTGATTTCGCGCACAACGTACCAGGCATTGTTGAACGTGCCGCGCCCGTCGATCAGCTCCAGCCTGCCGGTGCGGCTTTCGATCTTCATGCGTTGCAGGTCGCTTTCCGGCGCGACGGTCAGCACCCTGCCCTCGGCCATCGGCGCCGTGATGATCTGGCCGTGGTCGTCCTTCAGCGGGCCGTTGGCCTGGCGCGGGAAGATGCCGGATTGGCCGTCCATCAGCCACGTCTTGCCGAACAGGTCGGTGGGGAACAGCTCGAAATTGAAGCCGACCTTGCCTTCCCAGTCTTTCGGAAGCGGCTTGTCGAGATCGACCGACACCTTGAACGCGTCACCGTCCAGCGGCGTCACCCGGACATGGTAGCTGAAGTTGAGGTCGGGATAGTCGATCGGGTTGAAGCCCTTGCGGTTCTTGGACTCGTCCGGATAATGCAGGGCCTGCGACACCGTATTGGTCGCCTTGTCGATCGTGTTCGGACCGTCGCCGGCCGGCATGGGCGACCACTGCCCGGGCGACGGCTCAAGCCGCAGGTCCCCGTTGGCGGCCGTGCGCACGCCGTGCTGGATGACTGTGACGCCGGTCTGGTGGCCATCGGGATAGATGTCTGCAAAGACCGTGACGTTCAGCCCCGGCGCTTCGAAATAGCCCTTGTCGTTGAGCTTCAGCGCGGGCTCGGCGGCGGCGGCCCCAGCGATCAAAGCCAGCGTGGCGGCCGCCGTCATCAGGGCGCGTTTCATTGTCGGTCTCCCAGTTGGCGGTCTTGCCGGCCGCTCATGTAATCGGTTTCAGAATCCTAGCGGGACGGCAGCGTTGTCACAAGGGGGCAGCGCCGCAAAAGAAAGCAAGAAACCCCACCACCACTCGCTACGCTCGCGGTCCCCCTCCCCATCGCTTCGCGACAGGGAGGTGCAAATAAGCGCGGCGTAGTCTTTGCACCTCCCCGTTTTCGCAGAAAATGGGGAGGGGGACCGCACGACTGAACGGTTGCGCAGCAACTGTGAAAGAGATGTGGTGGTGGCGCTTCTTGCTTGAGCCACAGCCACCGAACCTTGACAAATCCCCCCTCATCCCGATCTTGCAACCGTGAACGAAACCCCCACCTCCGTCCGTCTCGATATCTGGCTGTGGCGCGCGCGCTTCTTCAAGACGCGCGCCCTGTCGGCCAAGATGTGCGAATCGGGCCATGTGCGCCTGGAACGCTTCGGCACGGTCTCGCGCGTCGAGAAATCGTCGCAGGCGGTCAAGCCCGGCGACCGGCTGATCTTTGCACTCGGTTCCCGTCTGATCGACCTCGACATCGTCGGCACCGGCGAACGGCGCGGTCCGGCGCCCGAGGCCCAGGGTCTTTATACCTTGCGGGACGCTGCGGCTAAACCGACAGATTAGAACAAATCGGGCCGCTTTAACCCTTCGAAGCTTGACATAAGCGCCTGCAAAAAGGCATGACGCCCCCGGAATTCAAAAGGTATTTGCGTCATGACCTATATCGTCACCGACCCCTGCGTGAAGTGCAAGTTCATGGACTGCGTGGAAGTCTGCCCGGTGGACTGCTTCTACGAAGGCGAGAACTTCCTGGTCATCAATCCGGACGAATGCATCGACTGCGGCGTTTGCGAGCCCGAATGCCCGGTCGACGCGATCAAGCCGGACACCGAGGACGAAAACGGCAAGTGGCTTGAGATCAACACCAAGTATGCGGCCGTCTGGCCGAACATCTCGGAAAAGGGCACGCCGCCCGAGGACCGCGAGCAGTACGAGCGCGAGACCGGCAAGTTCGAGAAGTACTTCTCGGAAAAGCCCGGCGACGGCAAGTAAGCCCTTGGGTTGGCTGGCGTTCGCGATCTACGCCGTACTCCTCAACTTCGTCACCTGGCATGCCTGGGTGCACGACAAGCGGCGCGCCGCCACCCGCGGCCGCCGCACGCCGGAAAATACGCTTCTGTGGTTGTGCCTGCTCGGCGGCTGGCCGGCGGCGCTGCTCGCTTCGCGGCAATTTCGCCACAAGACGGTCAAGGCCGCCTTCCTCGGCCGCATGTACGCATTGATCGCGGTCAATGTCGCGGTGGTGTCGGTTGTGCTGGCGCTCACCATCCGCGGGTAAATTATTTTTGCAGCTGCGGCATCGAAGCGGTTAAATGACACCGCACAAAGCGCGCGACGGCTTGATGCGCAAGGTGTTTGTTACATCTTAACATCTTCCGCATCGAGGCTTTATTTCGTCGCAAATTTGTGATATATCTTCCCTATTGCAAAGAGTCGCAGCGGCCTTTTCCCGCCCGTGGCTTTCCCTTAACCATAAAGGGATTGTCTCAGGCGCCAGACCATACGATCCGCGCAAATCTTCGTTTGTTTTCATGCGTTCATTCCGGCGTACAGGCGGGCATGACACGCACTATCGACGCAGGTCGGATGAGAACCTTGTCTTAGTCAGGAACACACCGCCACACCCTGGGATCGCAACAGCCCTCATGGTGTGTTTTTTTGCGCGTGGGTCAGTTCAGTCGGCGCCCTCCCCGGTTCCGAACGGAAGACCTTCTGACGTCCGAAGGACATGGACCCCGTCCCCCTCTGCCCCACGCTTGAAGCGAAAGGTTGGCCAATGTCAGCAGATACCCTCACCCTCTCCCGTCATGACTTCTCGGTAAACGACAAGGTCGTTTATCCGGCGCACGGCGTCGGCACGGTCGCGGCCGTCGAGACCCAGGAAGTCGCGGGCCTGACACTGGAAGTCTATGTCATCACCTTCGACCACGAGAAGATGACCCTGCGCGTTCCGACCAAGAAGGCCAAGACGGCCGGCCTGCGCCACCTGGCCGCCGAAGCCGTCATGTCGCAGGCGCTCGTCACGCTCAAGGGCCGCGCGCGCGTCAAGCGCACCATGTGGTCGCGCCGCGCCCAGGAATACGAAGCCAAGATCAATTCGGGCTGCCTGGTCTCGCTGGCCGAGGTCGTTCGCGACCTGCACCGCGCCGACAACCAGCCGGAGCAATCCTATTCCGAACGCCAGCTCTATGAATCGGCGCTGGACCGCATGGCGCGCGAAGTCGCCGCGATCGAAAAGATCGACCGCGACGCCGCCGTCGCCATCCTGAACAAGAACCTGAACAAGGCCGCGTAAGCGATCTTTGCCGGTTCAGACACATAAAGCCCTCCGGTCCGCCGGAGGGCTTTTTTGCTGGCCATACAGGGGCCGTCGCATTGTCGCCCCTACGCTGGCGCGCCCCGCATCTTGACAAGGCGCGCGGCAAAAACCATGTCACCGCCGTTTCTCAAGACATCAGGGGTGACCATGACGACGATCGAAGACAAACCCAAGGAACAGCACGCATTCGAGGCCGATGTCAGCCGGCTTCTGCACATGATGGTGCACTCGGTTTATTCGGACAAGGACGTCTTCCTGCGCGAGCTGATTTCCAACGCCGCCGACGCCTGCGAGAAGCTGCGCTATGAGGCGATCTCGCACCCGGAACTGGCGCCCGACGGCGTGCGGCCGGCCATCACAATCAAGCTCAACGAAACCGATCGCACGCTGATCATCGAAGACAACGGCATCGGCATGAGCCGCGATGAGATGGTCGATGCGCTGGGCACGATTGCCCGCTCGGGCACGCGCGCCTTCATGGAGCGGCTGGAGGCGGCCAAGGGCGGTGAAAAGGCCGAACTGATCGGCCAGTTCGGCGTCGGCTTCTATTCGGCCTTCATGGTGGCCGACCGGGTCGATGTCGTCTCCCGCCGCGCCGCGCAAACCCAGGCCTGGACCTGGTCCTCCGACGGCAAGGGCACCTACAGCGTCGCGGAAGCCGACCTGGCCGACGCGCCGGAACGCGGCACGCGCGTCGTCCTGCACCTCAACGAAGACGCCAAGACCTATACCAGCAAGTGGACGGTCGAGCGGATCGTCCGCGAACAGTCGGGGCATGTGCCTGTGCCGATCCGGCTGATCGAAAAGGACGGCGCCGAACCCACCGAGGTCACGGACGGCGCGGCCCTGTGGACCAAGCCGAAATCGGAGATTTCCAGCGAGGCCTACAGCGACTTTTACCGCAGCGTCTCCGGCCAGTACGACGACCCGCTGCTCAACGTCCATTTCCGCGCCGAAGGCCTGCATGAATATACGGCGCTGGCCTTCGTGCCCGGCAGCCAGCCCTTCGACCTGTTCGATGTCGACCGCCACGGCCGCATGAAGCTCTATGTCCGGCGCGTCTTCATCACCGACGACGCCGAGCTTCTGCCGCGCTACCTGCGCTTTGTCCGCGGCATAATCGACACCTCGGACCTGCCGCTCAACATCTCGCGCGAGATGATCCAGGACAGCCCTGTCCTGGCGGCGATCAAAAAGGGCGTCACCGGCCGGATACTCGGCGCCATCGAAAAGCTGCCGGAAAGCGATGCGGAGGCCTTTGGCAAGCTGTGGGACCTGTTCGGCGCCATCCTCAAGGAAGGCATTTACGAGGACCATGAGCGCCGCGCGCAACTGCTGAAACTGGCCCGCTTCAAAACGACCGCCTCGGGCGACGGCACGCGCAGCCTCGACGACTATATCAACGATATGAAGGACGCGCAGTCCGACATCTACTACATCACCGGCCCCAGCCTCGAGCAGCTCAAGGCCTCGCCGCAGATCGAAGGATTCCGCGCCAAGGGCATCGAGGTCCTTCTCTTGACCGACGCGGTCGACAGCTTCTGGACGTCGAATGTCGGCGACTATCAGGGCAAGACCTTCAAGTCGGTCACCCAAGGCCTGGCCGACCTCGACACAGTCGCGGGCGGAGACGACGCCGACGCGCCAAAGCCCGAAGTGTCAGAGTCCGTCTCGGGCCTGATCGCCTTCATGAAGGAGACGTTGAAAGACCAGGTGTCGGACGTGCGCAGTTCCTCGCGCCTGACCGAAAGCGCCGTCTGCCTCGTGGCCTCGGACCAGGGGCCGGACCGGCAGCTGGAAAAGATCCTTCAGGGCGCCGGCCGCATCAAGTCGGCGTCGAAGCCGGTGCTGGAACTCAACGCGCAAAGCCCGCTGGTCCGCATCGCCGCCGGCCTCACGGACGACGCGGCGCGCGAAGACGCCGCCTGGCTTTTGTTCGACGAAGCCCTGGTGCTAGACGGCGACCGCCCGGCCAATCCCCGCGCCTTCGCCGAGCGCCTGGCCCGCTTGTTCGAAAAGGCCCAT
>CAKZJB010000090.1 GCA_936940865.1 uncultured Asticcacaulis sp.
GGCGACAGCGTCAAAGTCAATCGCCGTTGGCATTATTTAATCAGACAAAACAGACGTAGCGCTCAAAACAGAAAGCCGACAAGGTAAAACTCATATTATCCGGCGTCCGAACCCTCTCTTTGAAAACCAATCGTTAAGCAGTCCAACCGCTTCGCATTTTTATACTCGCCCTGCTAGAATAATGCGTCTTCCAGACCAGAGGGAGTCTGCCATGCAGACGATCGACACCTATATCGACCACGCCGTCTCGGTTTTTCAGCGCACCAACCGCCCTAATATCGTCGTGGGACTGACCCACGCCGACTGGGATGAGCTGTGCGCCGTCCTGATCGAACGCGCCGAACACGACCACAACGACCCGCTGCTGACCAAGAGCAGTTACAATGGGCTGCGCGTCGTCATGCTCGACGACAACAGCCTGAGCTTCGTCGCTCATGACTACGGACGCCCGGCCGAGCGCCGCTTCCCCATCGAAGCCCTCGCGCCGGCTTGAATCCGGGATCGTGATATCGATTACACCTTTTCGATCTCCCGTTTCGCGCTATAGATAGGGCGAGCCTACAGCCGCCGCGCAAGACGGCGCCGCAGGCCAAAGGGAGACCGAAAATGACCAAGTCCCTCAGCCGCGTGGCGACCGCCACGGCGATAGCGGCCGTTTTGGCCTGTGCCCCCGCCGTCCGCGCCCAGACGGACAAGCCGTGGCTTGATCCGTCGCTCGACGCCGGCGTGCGCGCCGGCCTGGCCGTCAAGGCGATGACCGAGGACGAAAAGCTGACGCTGGTCTTCGGCTACTTCTCGACCGATGCCCCCTGGAAAAAGTTCACGCGGCCCGAAGGCTCCCTGCCGGACGCGGCGGGCTTCGTTCCCGGCATCGCGCGCCTCGGCATTCCGGCGCAGTCGCAGACCGATGCCGGTGTCGGCGTGGCCACGCAGCGCTCTGCGCACCCGCGCGAGCGTACGGCCCTGCCCTCGGGTATCGCCACCGCGGCGACGTGGAGCCCTGAGCGCGCCTTCGACGGCGGGGCGATGATCGGCAATGAGGCCAGGCTGTCCGGCTTCAACGTCATGCTGGCCGGCGGCGTCAACCTGCTGCGCGAACCGCGCAACGGCCGCAATTTCGAATATGCCGGCGAAGACCCCTGGCTGGCCGGCGTCGTCGTCGGCAACGAGGTGCGCGGCATCCAGTCGAACCACGTCATTTCGACGATGAAGCACTATGCCTTCAACGACCAGTCCACCAGCCAGTCGGAACTCGATTCCCAGATCGGCGACGCCGACGCGCGCATGTCGGACCTGCTGGCCTTCCAGTTCGTCAACGAGATCGGGCATCCGGGCTCGGTCATGTGTTCATACAATATCGTCCACGGCAGGCATTCCTGCGAAAATGCCTGGTTGCTCGACGAGGTGCTGAAGACCGACTGGGGCTATAAGGGCTATGTCATGTCCGACTGGGGTGCGACCCATTCGACCGTGGAGTCGGCCAATGCCGGCCTCGACCAGGATTCGGGCTATCCGTTCGACGACAAGCCCTATTTCGGCGCGCCGCTGAAGCAGGCCATCGCGGCTGGCAAGGTGCCGCAATCGCGCCTGGACGACATGGCCAGACGCATCCTGACCTCGATGTTCGCCGTCGGCCTTTTCGAAAATCCGCTGAAGGGCGACCAGTCGGCATCGATCGACTATGGGAAAAACGAAGCCATAGCCCAGGCCGATGCCGAGGAAGCCATCGTGCTGCTGAAGAATGACGGCCTCCTGCCCCTGGCCAAAACGGCGAAGACCCTTGCCGTGATCGGCGCCCATGCCGATGTCGGCGTGCTGTCGGGCGGCGGCTCGTCCCAGGTCTATCCGCACGGCGGCTCGGCCGCGCCCAACGAAGGTCCCGACAATTTCCCGGGGCCGATGGTGTGGTTTCCGTCTTCGCCGCTGAAGGGCATCGCCAGACGCAGTTCCGCCACCGTGACCTTCGCCAGCGGCAAGGACATCCACGCAGCCGCCGATCTGGCCGCCAGAAGCGACATCGTGATTGTCTTCGCCAGCCAGTGGACGGCCGAGGGCATGGACGTGCCCTACCTCAATCTGCCGAACGGCCAGGATGCGCTTATCGCCGCCGTGGCGAAAGCCAATCCGAAGACCGTGGTGGTGCTCGAAACCGGCGGTCCGGTCGTCATGCCATGGCTGAACGATGTCGGCGCGGTCGTCGAGGCGTGGTTCCCGGGCTCCAACGGCGGCGAGGCCATCGCGCGCGTGCTGACGGGCGAGGTCAATCCGTCGGGCCACCTGCCGGCAACCTTCCCCGCCTCGCTCGATCAGTTGCCGCGCCCGGTGCTCGACGGCGACAATCATGGCCCGCGGGGTAAGCTCTACACGGTCAATTACGGCATCGAAGGCGCGGCCGTCGGCTACAAGTGGTTCGACAAAAAGGGCCTTAAGCCGCTCTTTCCGTTCGGCTACGGCCTCAGCTACACCCGTTTCGAGGCCGGGGGCTTGACGGCGCAGCCTTCCGGCAAGGCCTTGTCGGCGTCCTTTACCGTTAAGAATGCCGGCGATCGTGACGGCAAGGCGGTGGCGCAGGTCTATGTCTCGCCGGCCTCCGACGCGGGGTGGGAAGCGCCCAAGCGCCTCGGCGGCTGGGTCAAGCTCGACCTCAGGCCGGGCGAAAGCCGGGCTGCGACGGTCGCGGTCGATCCTCGCCTGCTGGCGGTCTACGACGCCGTCAGCAAGACCTGGCGGATCAAGGCTGGCGATTACCAGGTCATGCTGGCCAATTCGGCCGCCGATATCGTGCAGACGCAGACCGTCCACCTCGATGCCCAGACGCTTGACGTAACCGGGAAATAGTCGAAAAGGAGCTTATGCTCCGGCTTGAGGTCACCTGCGATCCGGCGCGGATCGACTTCGACCGCGTCTATCACTTTCTCAATGCGCATTCGAACTGGGCGCAGGGCATTCCACGCGACCTGTTCGACCGCGCGATGGCGCATTCCCTGTGCTTTGCCGGCAGCCTGGCCGGCGAACAGATCGCTTTTGCCCGCGTCATCTCGGACTACGCCACCTTCGCCAACCTGGTCGATGTCTTTGTCGAGACGGAGTACCGCGGCAACGGCCATGCCACCGCCTTGTTGACCGAGGTCTTCCGGCACCCGGATCTGCAGGGCCTGCGTCGCTTCACGCTGGCGACCAACCACGCGCACGGGCTTTACCGCCGTTTCGGCTTTCACGCGCCGGCGCGGCCGGATACCTTGATGGAACGATACGCGCCGGACGTGTACAAACGTTAGACGTCTCTCCGCCCCAACCCAAGCAACGCACCCCACGACAGCTTTTCGCCGGTAAGCGCGCCATGGCGGAAGGCGCGGCGGCCCATATTGATCATCAGCACGGCGACGACGCCCATCAGGGCCAGCGTGCCGGCGATTTCCCACCACGGCGGATTCTGCACCAGCCTGAGCGGCATCAGGAAGGGCGTGAACAGCGGGAACCACGACATGTAGCGCAGCATCGGCAGGTCGGGCGACGTAAAGGCCGTCTGCATGGTGATCATCGGGATCATCAGCACGATCATGGTCGGCCCCATGACGGCCTGCGCGTCCTTCTGCGTTTCGCAGAAGGCGCCGATGGCGGCGAAGAAGATGCCGAACATCAGGTAGCCGCCGACGAAATAGGCCAGCAGCAGGGCCACGCGTTCCGGCGAGAAGATGGCCGACAGCCCCATCATAACCATCTGGGCCTTGTCGGGCGGCAGGAAGCCGAAGCCGAAGCGGCTGACGGCGAAAAAGACCGCCGCCCACATGGCCGCGACGGTCAGCAACACGCAGGCCACGCCAAGCACCTTGCCGACCAGGATCTGGCCGGTCGAGGCCGAGGCCAGCAGGACCTCAAGCACCTTGCTAGACTTTTCCTCGATGACCGACCCCAGAAGGATCATCGAAGACGAGAAGATCGACATCCAGGTGATGTAGCTGATGAAGACACCCAGGATGCGCGGGCCGTGCTCGCGGAAACCTTCGGCGAAACCGTCCTTCTTCGGGGCGGTGGCCGAGGTCGGCGTGACGGTGTCGATAATGGCGCGCGATTCCCGCATGTCGTGGGCCAGGCCGTGGTCGATGCCGTGCATCCCGGCCAGCTTGTAATATTGCAGGCCGTGCAGGTCCCACAGGATGGCGTCTTTCACGTCATCCTTATGGCCATCATTCGACCAGATGCGGAAGCGCAGCGTCCGGCCGTCATCGGTGGCGACGATGACGGATCCGACCTTGCCGGCCGCCAGAACGGCGGGGATCTTTGCCTCGGCCGCCTCGGGCGTCGTCACGGACGACAGCTCCGGCGGCAGCGGGACAGCCGTAAGCCCGCCGCTGTCCATGAAGCCGCCGCCGTTGGGCCTGGGCGCATGCTGGGCGATGAACCCCCGAACGTCGGGCTCAAGATGGTCTCCGCTGAGGTCGAGGACGGCGACGGTCTGCGGCGGCTCGGAATGGCGCAGCAGCATGGGAATGAAGATGCTGGCGCTGAAGATCAGCGGCAGGGTGAACAGCGATAGCCAGAAACCGACCGTACGGACGAAGGCCAGGTATTCGCGGCGGGCGATCAGCAGGGTCTTACGCATGCGCGCCTCCCGTCAGCACGATAAAGGCGTCATGAAGCGTGGGTTCACGCGCCTCGAAACGCGTAATGTCCAGCCCCTTGACGAAGGCAGCCTTGAGGGCGGTGTGGGGGCTGGCGCCAGGATCGAGTTCGCAGCGATACAAACGTCCGCCCTCGCCTTCAGCCACGCCCAGGTCTTCGACCGATCGCACCCCCGGCAAGGCCCGGACGTCGGCTTCGGACAGATGGCCTTCGATATCCAGGCGGCGCGGAGCGGCGGCGCAGGCCTGCTTCAGCGTGCCTTCGAACACCTTGCGGCCCTTGGACAGCATGACGACGTCCTGGCACAATCGTTCGGCATGCGGCATCACGTGGGTCGAGAACAGTACCGTGCCGCCACGCGCCGCGATGCCGCGGATGACGTCTTCCAGGCTCTGCTGGTTGACCGGATCGAGGCCCGAGAAGGGTTCGTCGAGGATGACCAGTTCGGGTTCATGCACCAGGCAGGCGATCAGCTGGACCTTTTGCGACATGCCCTTGCTGAGGTTGCGGATCTGCTTGTGCGCCGAAGCGCCGAGGCCATGCTGCTCCAGCATGTCCAGCGCGCGCTTGCGGGCCACCGATGCCTTGACGCCCTTCAACCCCGCCAGGAAGACGATCGCGTCGACCGCCGTCATCTTGCGATACAGGCCGCGTTCCTCGGGCAGGAAGCCGATGCGGTCCATGACACGGTGTCCCTGGGTCCCCAGGACTGTGATCTCACCGGCCGTGGGCGCCGACAGGCCCAGGATCATGCGAACGGTCGAGGTCTTGCCGGCGCCGTTGGGCCCCAGGAAACCGCAGATGGTGCCGCGTTTGACGGAAAAGCTGAGGTCCGACACGGCGTGGAAATCGCCGTAGCTCTTGGACACCCCTTTGAGATTCAGCGCGATGTCGCCGCTCATCTCCCCTCCCCTGACTTTGTTTGGCATGACCATACATCGCCGGCCGCCCCGGCGAAACCGTAAAACGCCGGGGCTGCCCCTGAAATGGAAAAGACGGCGCCCCGGGAAAAGGCGCCGTCTACCGTCCAAAATTCATGTGTGGCTAATCCGGTTACAAGCCCGCCAGAACGTCGCTGACACAACTCATAACTTGCCGTTCACCCTTATGTTTTTTAAAAAATAAAAAAGCGATGAGGTTGTGATCACGAAGCACAATTCCGCCGTATCTCCATTTTTCAAGAAATCACAAGGCGTTAGACCCCGAGCTTCTTTTTCAGCAGATCGTTGACGGTCGCCGGGTTGGCCTTGCCTTGCGTCGCCTTCATGACCTGGCCGACGAACCAGCCCAGAGCCTGGGGCTTGGCCGCGACTTCGGCCGCCTTGTCCGGATTGGCCGCGATGATGTCGTCGACCGCCTTTTCGATGGCGCCCGTGTCGGTGACCTGCTTAAGCCCGTGCTTTTCGACGATCTCGGCAGGGGTCAGAATGCCCTTCTCGTCCCACATGTGCTCGAACACAGTCTTGGCGATCTTCGACGAGATCACCTGCGTCTCGATCAGTTCGACCAGGCCGGCAATGTGCGCCGGCGGGATCGGAGAATCGCCGATTTCGTGGTCGTCCTTGGCCAGGCGCGCCAGCAGTTCGTTGGTCACCCAGTTGGCGACCAGCTTGGCGTCGCGGCCTTTTGCCGCCTGTTCGAAATAGTCGGCGCGCGCCTGATCCGAGATCAGCACGCCGGCGTCATAGGACGACAGGCCGTATTGCGACATGAAGCGCGCCTTCTTGTCGTCGGGCAGTTCGATAAGGCTGCGGCGGATGTCCTCGATCCACGCTTCCTCGATTTCGAGCGGCAAGAGGTCAGGATCGGGGAAGTAGCGGTAGTCGTGCGCCTCTTCCTTGGAACGCATCGAGCGCGTCTCGCCCTTGTTGGCGTCGAACAGACGCGTTTCCTGCTCGATCCTGCCGCCGTCTTCCAGGATTTCGATCTGGCGGCGGGCTTCGTACTCGATCGCCTGCTGCATGAAGCGGAACGAGTTGACGTTCTTGATCTCGCAGCGCGTGCCGAAGGGCTCGCCCGGGCGGCGGACGGAAACGTTGCAGTCGGCGCGCATATTGCCTTTTTCCATGTCGCCGTCGCAGGTCCCGAGATAGACCAAAATGGTGCGCAGCTTTTTGAAATAGGCGACCGCTTCGTCCGATGAGCGGATATCGGGCTTCGACACGATTTCCATCAGCGCCGTGCCGGCCCGGTTCAGGTCGACATAGGTGGCGTTGGGATCGAGGTCGTGGATCGACTTGCCCGCGTCCTGTTCCAGGTGCAGGCGCTCGATGCGCACGGTGAAGGACGAGCCGTCGTCCTTTTCCACCAACACCTCGCCCTCGCCCACGATCGGGTGGAACAGCTGGCTGATCTGATAGCCCTGCGGCAGGTCGGGATAGAAGTAGTTCTTGCGGTCGAAGCGCGAATAGCGGTTGATCTGCGCCTTCAGGCCCAGGCCCGTCTTGACCGCCTGCTCGACGCAATAGCGGTTCAGCACCGGCAGCATGCCCGGCATGGCTGCATCGACCAGGCTGACCTGCTCGTTCGGGCCGGCGCCGAAGCCGACGCGCGCGCCCGAAAACAGCTTGGTATTGCTGGCGACCTGGGCGTGGACTTCCAGCCCGATGATCAGTTCCCATTGGCCCGTGCGGCCCTTGATGAATTTGGCGGGGTCGGCGGGGCGGATATCGAGATCGTTTGTCATGGAACGCGTATAGCCGGAAAGGATGGGCTCCGCCAAGGGCGTTTGCGCTCAAACATTGTCCGTATCAGGTGTTTCGGCCAGCGGCGGAATATGGCGCGGCAAGTCCATGGCGTCGTGCAGAATGCGAAGCACTTCGATAACCTGTCCATCGACGGCCCGATAGCAAATAATACCAACGGCGATTGGCTTTGACTCGATCGCCGTTGGCAAGGGCGACCGCCCGCCGCCGCCAATGCGGCGAGCCATGCGGCGTTTGAGCTAAAAAAACGAATACCGACGGTCATTCTTTATGGCCGTTGGTATGAGATGGCGGGCAGACACGCCGAGTCGACGGATATGGAAGGTCCTGAGATCGGGCCGGATGTCAGGACGCACGACACTGCCAAGGAGATCAGGCCCGTTTTCCAGGGCCATGAGGGCGTTCAGTAAGTATCCTTCGTAGATGTCCGCCTGCCTCGGCCCGAATTGTCCTATCGTGACGTCGAGGATGTTGACGTAGTCCGCCTCGGCAAGACGAGCGAGGCGAATTCGCCAGCGATCCCGCGTCACCGCGCCGCCGGCCGGCGGGCTTTAAGATAGGCGGCAAGGTCGGCACCGGACGCAAACTCGGTGTAATTGCCGCGCTCCAGATCCTCGATCCCGGCATCGATCGCGGTGCGCAAGGCTTCAAGCCTGGCCGCTTCTTCGGCATCCCGGCTTTCCATCAGGCGCAGGCCGTCGCGAATGACTTCGCTGGCGTTCTGGTAGCGTCCGCTCGCAATGTATTTTGCGACAAGTTCGTCCTGATGCGGGGTCAGGTTTATATTGCGGGTAGGCATGATGGAATCTCCGATCACAACCTAGCACGACTGGCAATAATTGCCAGCACCCGACACGCGAGTTAATCGCAGCCGATGCGAAATTACGCCACGGCCCTGCCCGCGCCGTTCGCCAGATAGGCCGCGATCGCCTCGGGCTTCATGGGGCGGGCGAAGTGGTAGCCCTGGACGCGGTCGCAGTTCAGCGTCTTGAGCAGCGCCAGTTGGTCGGCCGTTTCCACGCCTTCGACGACACAGGTCAGGCCCATATCGGCGCACAGGGCCGCCAGCGACTTGACGATCTTGAAGCTGGCCGGGTTGTCGCAGATGTCCTGGATAAAGCTGCGGTCGACCTTCAATGTATCGAGCGGCAGGCTGTGAACGTGGCTGAGGCTGGAGAAGCCCGTGCCGAAGTCGTCGAGCGAGATGCCGGCGCCCAGGGCCTTCAACGCATCGACCCCCGCCCGCGCGGCCGAGAAATCCCGCGCCATGGCGGTTTCCGTAATCTCGAAATCGATGCGGCGCGGCGACAGGCCCGACGCATTGACCGCGGCGATGATGGCCAGGATGCTTTCCGGCGAACACAGGTCGTGGGCCGACAGGTTGAAGGCCAGGCGGACGTCCTCCGGCCACTGCGCCGCAACCTTCAACGCCTTGGTCAGGAGGTTTCGCGTCAGGCCGAGAATCAGCCCCGTGCGCTCCGCCGCCGGAATGAACACGGCTGGCGACACGGCGCCCAGCACCGCGCTGTCCCAGCGCGCCAGGGCTTCGAAGCCGGTTACGCGTCCGGTACGCGTGTCGATGACCGGCTGGAAGACCAGCGAGAATTCGCGCTCGATGTCGGCCGACTGCAGGGCGTTTTCGATCACGCTGTCGTCGCGGATACGCGCCTGGTGCTCGGCCGAGAACAGAACGGCCTCGCCGCGCAGCTGGCGCTTGGCGAAATAGAGGGCATAGTCGGCACGCTCGAAGACCTGTTCCGGCGTATCGCCGTGCTCAGGGAACACGGCAAAGCCCATGGACGATCCGATCTGCGCCTGGGCGGAGCCGATGGCGTACGGCAAACGCAGGCGTTCGCCGATGCGGCGGCCCAGCGCTTTCAAGGCATCCGGCGACACGTCGCCCGTGACGGTCAGCGCGAATTCGTCGCCGCCGAGCCGCGCCAAGGTCAGGCCGTCGACCTCGCCGCCGATGTCGCGCAGCCGCTTGCCGACCTCGATCAGCAGGCGGTCGCCCGTGGCATGGCCGTATGTATCGTTGACCGGCTTGAAGCCGTCGAGGTCGATAATACCGACGGCGAAGGGCTGACGGGTGCGCACGGCTTTCGCATGCTGTTCGCCGATACGGCTGAAGAACCAGCGGCGGTTCGGCAATTCGGTCAGGCTGTCGATATTGGCTATGCGGAAGTTCTCGTCGGACAGGCGGCGCATCTCGGTGCGCGATCCGACCAGGCGGGTGAAGTCGCGGTTATAGGCAAGAAGCACGGCGACCATGGCAACCGACACCAGCACGAGATTCACGGCAATGGTGCGATAGGTTTCATGTCCCTCGAAATAGAAGAAGATCGTAAAAGGGACATCGGCGAAGGTAATGATGGCCATGGCGGCCGGCCGCAGGTGCATCATGCAGAAGGCGCAGGCCAGGACATTCAGCGACATGCAGAAGATCATCTGCCCCTTGGCGTAGCCGTCGCCGTAGTGGAACAGCATCAGTCCCCAGGCCGTGAAGCCCAGGGTCAAGAGTCCGGCCAGCGCGACGATGCGCCTGACCTGCCTCAGCAGGTCGGCGTCGTTGAAGGTCACGTTGCGCATCCGCCAGAACCAGATGCCGCGCCAGATGCAGACGCCGAACAACAGCGTCGGAATATAGACCGACAGCCATGGCGGCGCAAAGCGCGTGAATGTCCAGGCGCTGGCCAGCGAATTGGTAACCAGAATGAAGTAAAGGAAAGGAATACGCCGCGAATAGGCCGCATACTGGGCGCGCATCAACGCCATATCGCCGGCATCGATGCGGTAGAGATTCAGGAAACGCGAGATATAGCGTCGCAGCAAGGCAGGTTTTTCCACAGTCCCCGGATTTTCCGGACCTGCCCACCATAAAACAGCGGCCTAAACATTCCGTTTAGACCGCCGTTACGTAAAACAGTTTTTATTAGCGACGATTTAGTTGCTTTCCGGCACGTGCGCCCAGAACTCGATCTCCACGGTCGCGCCATAGGCCAGGCCGCTGACGCCCAGCGCGGTGCGCACCGGCAGGCGGCTGGGATGGAAATACGGTTTGTAGAGGCGATTGAACTCGCTCCACTTCGACGCGTCGGTCAGCATGACCGTGGCCTTGAAGATGTGCTCCAGCCCCAGGCCGTAGCGCTTCAGGATCGCCGCCGTATTGTTCATGATGTACTTGACTTCGTTTTCGAAGCCTTCGGCCAGCTGGCCGTTTTCATCGAGGCCGATCATGGCCGACAGGTACAGGACATTGCCGACCTGCACCGCTTCCGAAAACGGCGAACGCGGATGCGGGTGAAGATAATAGGTGATGCCTTCGGCGGGCATCGGCTTGATCTTGGGAAGGTCTTCAGTGTTGCTCATGTTCGGAAAAATGTGTGGCGGGTTATAGGATTAGGGACAGTCTAGCGGTGTTCGCCGCCCCGCGAAAGGCCCGGCGAAGGCTATCTGAGCGCTGTCACGGAAAATTGGTTCCATCATGAACGACGAAGGGCTTCGCCGGGAAAGCGAAGCCCCTCAAAGCTAAATGAAAAGCGCATCGCCTGAAATACGGCGGCGATGCGCTAATCTGACACACGGAAAAAAGCATGGACAAGGAACAATTTTGTCCAATGGTCTCCGTCAGTTGTCGGTTTCGATTTTTTTCGCCTGGCCGGCAGACCATATGAACAGGCCGATCATGATGATCAGCGCGCCAGCCAGGGGCACAAGCATGTCCCAAGGCTTGGGCAGGGGCTGGATATATTTCGAGACGATTTCCGGATCCTGGGTGATCGAAACAGCGCCGGCATAGACGACGTTCAGAAGGCTTTCACCGACGATGAAGCCCGAGGCCACCAGGACGCTGAGGCGCGAGGCGATCTCACGGCCCTTTGCCCGGGCAATGGCCTTTTCGAACACCCAGCCGATGACGGCGCCCACCACCACCGGCGAGGTGACGGCCGGCGGCAGGTAGATGGCAAGGCCGGCGCCCAGCGGCGGCAGGGCAAGGCGGCCCTTGGACATGGCGCGCAGGGATTCGTCGACGACGACCAGAATGCCGCCGATGACGGCGCCGATCGCCAGGAAGCCCACCGGCAGATGCCCACCGATGGCGCCCTTGGCCAGGGTCGAAATCAGGCCCGCCTGCGGCGCCTCAAGCTCGGCATTCGGCTTGATGGCGTGGTGGCCGACTTCGCCCACGAAGCCGTAGACGTCGTGCAGCATGTTGAGGGTCCACGGAATGACCGCGGCGCCGGCGATGACGCCGATGATCAGCGCGACCTGCTGCTTCCACGGCGTGGCGTCGACCAACTGGCCGGTCTTGAGGTCCTGAAGGTTGTCGTTGCCGATGACGGCGACGGCCAGCACGACGGTCGTGACCATCATGCAGAAGGCCACAAGCGCCTGCTCGACATTGGGGCCGGTCAACTGCCGGCCGATCAGGCCGACGATGATGGCGACGCCCAGCACGGCCAGGATGGCCACACCCGAAACCGGCGAGTTCGAAGCGCCGATGAGGCCGGCCATATAGCCGCAGACGGCGGCGGCCAGAAGGCCCGCGATGATGATATAGGCGACCCCCGCGATGACCAGCGGCAGGCCGATGGCAGCCAGGGCCCCGTTGCCGATGAAGTCCATGAGCAGCCAGCCGGCCGGCACCATCGACAGGATGACGACAAGGCCGACGATCCACACCGGCATGTCCTGTTCGGACCGCGGCAGGTCGATTTCGCCGCTCTTGCGCTTGCGTTGGGCTTCCAGGGCCGACATCAGGCCCGACCATACCGGCACGACCAGCTTGCCGATGGCCCAGAGGGCCGCGACGCCGATGACGCCCGCGCCGGCGAAACGCACCTCGTTCGCCCGGATGTAGCCGGCGCGCGCGGCGGCGTCGGCGAAGACCTGCTCCGGATGCGGATGGATCGTCGTTAAGATCGGCATCAGGAGGCCCCAGGCGATGAACAGGCCGGCGAACATGGCGATTCCGACCGTGATACCCATCAGGTGCCCGGCGCCCATCAGGGCCAGCGAGCTGGAACCGGCCATGCCGGTCGCGCCCGTGCCCTTGCCGAACTTGAAATAGCCCGAAATCTCGCCGGCCATCCAGGTCGATACGGCGCCCGCCGCATAGACGGCCGAGCTGAGCGCCCCCAGGATGACCGCCCACAGGCCGGCCTGCCCTTCGGCCGCGCCTTCGCGCGACGTGGTGCCGACCTTCAGCACCTCGGCGGCGGCGACGCCTTCCGGATACGGCAGGTCGGAATTGGTCACCAGCGCACGGCGCAGCGGCATGGTGTACATCACCCCCAGAACGCCGCCGATGGTGCAGGCCAGGAAGGTGGTGAAAAACGGCAAGTGCGCCCACCAGCCGAGAATCAGCAGGCCCGGCAGGGTGAACACCACCGAGGACAGGGTTCCGGCCGACGAGGCGATCGTCTGGACGATGTTGTTTTCCTGGATGGTGGCGCTCTTGAAAAAGCGCAGCAAAGCCATCGAGATGACGGCCGCGGGGATCGATGTCGCGAAGGTCAGGCCGACCTTCAGGCCCATATAGACCTGGGACGCTGTGAACAGCAGGGTGATCAGGACGCCGAGGATGATGCCGCGCACCGTGATTTCGACGGGCTGGGCGGAAGGGGTTGTCATGCGGGGCTCCGCTTGGTCATGAATGTGACGCGATAGTGCCGCATTGCCCGCGGAAAACAAGGGGATAGATACATTTTCAACCAGTTGGCGGAAAATGGTTGCGAACGTTTGCCCCTTCCGTCTGGACCGGCTTGACGCCGGCCCCGCCACCTTCCCCTTAAACGGGGAAGGAGTTATGGGGTGAATTTCCCCTGCCTCCCCTTCTTACAGAGCTGGATTTTTCCATTTATTTCCTTCCCCGTTCACGGGGAAGGTGGCATCAAGGCCGCTTGCGGCCGCAGATGACGGAAGGGGGACATGCGGAAAGGCGCCAAAATCTCTCAAGCCCGCCGATTGCGAAAGGCGATGACCAAGCCGGAGGTTTGGTTATGGGGAAGCCTGAAAAGCCAACATGACAGCGGGCTGGTGTTCCGTCGCCAACATCCGGTTGGTCCGTACATTCTCGACTTTTATTGCGTTAAAGCGAAACTGGCGATCGAAGTCGACGGCGAACATCATACACGTGACGAGCAGATTATTCGCGATCAAGTTCGCGATGCCTATTTAGCAAGGTTGGGCGTAGCGGTTCATCGCGTTATCGCGCGCGAATTGCTGATGGATCCGGATGAGACCATAACCGGCGTATTTGCTGTCGCTCTTGCGCGTCTTGCCGAGTTGGGTTTGCCCCTTCCGTCATCCGACGCTTGACGCGTCGTCTGCCACCTTCCCCGCTCCGCAGGGAAGGAATTATCTCGTTCAATCAATGCGTCCTGGCCCGCTCGATATGCTTCAAGGTCTCCGCCAGTTCCTGCTTGAGCGCGAGCGTCGTGTCCTGACGCATGCGGCCATCAACAAAGACCTTGGCGACGATGTCGGCATATTCGCGATAGTTGCGCAACTCATAGGCCGCCGCCATTTTGGCCGCCGTCTCGCTGTCGGAGCGGCTTAGCTGTTCCATGACGGAGTAGAACCGGCGATAGCGTTCGTGGCGGTTGCGCTCGGCCTCGATCAGCACGCGCCAGGTCAGCGCCCAGGCAATGACGATGAGAGGCAGCACAAGCATGCCCCACACGATCCAGTCCTGATAGCTTGAAAACGACATCCGTATCACCACGCGGCGCCAAGTGCGCCGCATCAACCGCCAAGTCTAAACGACAGGGGCTTGCGGCGACAAGGGTTTCGCGTGAACGGGGTGTATCACCACCACTTTTCGGGTTTGGCGGTAAAGCCGGCGGCCTGCTCCAGCACATGGCCGACCATCAGCACCGAGCCTTCGTCGAGCGGCTTGCCGATGACCTGGAGGCCCAGCGGCAGGCCGCTCTGGTCGAGCCCCGCCGGCACGGCCATGCCCGGCAGGCCCGCCAGGTTGGTCGTCACGGTGAAGACGTCGTTCAGGTACATGGCGACCGGATCGGCGGCCTTTTGCGTGTCGCCCAGCGCGAACGCCGCCGACGGTGTGGCCGGCGTCAGCACGACGTCGCAGCTGTTCCACGCATTTGTGAAATCCTCGGCGATGCGGCGGCGGACCTTCAATGCCTTGACATAATAGGCGTCGTAGAAGCCGGCCGACAGCACGTAGGTGCCGATCATGATGCGGCGCTTAACTTCCTTGCCGAAGCCTTCGGAGCGCGACAGCTCGTAGATGTCGGTCAGCGACTGGCCCTGTTGCGTGCGGTGGCCATAGCGCATGCCATCGTAACGCGCCAGGTTCGACGACGCTTCGGCGGGCGCGATGATGTAGTAGCACGGCAGGGCGTACTTGGTGTGCGGCAGGGAAATCCTGACGATCTCGGCGCCGGCGTCCTTCAGCCACGCGATGCCCTGTTCCCACAGGGCATCGATCTCGGCGGGAATGCCGTCGAGGCGATATTCGTCCGGAATGCCGACGCGCAGGCCTTTGACCGACTTGCCCAGGTACGCCGAAAAATCGGGCACCGGCACATTGAGCGAGGTCGAATCCTTGACGTCGTGGCTGCACATGGATTGCAGCATCAGGGCCGAATCCTCGACCGTCTTGGTGATCGGCCCGGCCTGGTCGAGCGACGAGGCGAACGCCACCATGCCATAGCGTGAGCAGCGGCCATAGGTCGGCTTGATGCCAACGGTGCCCGTAAACGCCGCCGGCTGGCGGATCGAGCCGCCGGTGTCGGAGGCGGTCGCAGCCAGGCAGAGGTCCGCGGCAACGGCTGCGGCCGAGCCGCCCGACGATCCGCCGGGTGTTAAGAAGCCAGCCTTACTTTCTTCAAACCCTCGCTTATCGAACTCTCCTCTTCCGTGAAGCTTATTCGCGACCCGAATGGAATCGACAAGACTCGAAAGGTCCTCGTTCCCATGTGTCTTAGCAATATAAGGGTTTACGACCGCGCCCCACTTCGAGGTCTCGTTCGACGAGCCCATGGCGAATTCGTCCATGTTGAGCTTGCCCAGCATGACGGCGCCGTCGTCCCACAGGTTCTGGGTGACGGTCGACTCATAGGTCGGCACGAAATTTTCCAGGATGCCGGAGCACGCCGTCGTGCGCACGCCCTTGGTGCAGTAAAGATCCTTGATGCCCAGCGGCGCGCCTTCGAGGCGTCCGCCCTCTCCTTTTGCAAGCCTGGCGTCCGACGCCTTCGCCCGGTCACGCGCCAGGTCGAAGGTCGTGGCGACATAGGCGTTGAGCGCCGGGTTCGCCGTCTCGATCGCCGAGATAAAGGCGTCGGTCAGTTCGGCCGACGAGAATTGCTTCGATTTCAGGCCGTCGACGGCCGATTTGAGCGTCAGGCGGGTCAGTTCGGATTTGGACATTATTCAACCACCTTCGGCACGATGAAGAAGCCGTCGACGGACTTCGGCGCGTTGGCGACGATATCGGCGACCTTGCCTCCGTCGGTGACGACGTCGTCGCGCAACGGCGTCGGCAGCTCGACGGCGGTCGTCATGGGCTGGACGCCCTCGACGTCGACCTCGTTCAACTGCTCGATCCAGCCGAGAATGCCGTTGAGCTCGCCGGCCAGGGCCTGGAGGCGCTCATCGCCTTCGCGCAGGCGGGACAGGCTCGCTACCTTTTTGACGGTCGCCACGTCGATGGCCATCATCGGACTCCTTAGTATTCAGAGAGGAAGCCGGTTAGCGACTGGGGACGGATTTGGCAAGCCCAAAGCGGACCCAAGCCCGAAACGAAAAGCGGCCGCACCGGCAGGTCGGTGCGGCCATTTCCTCGAGAGCGCAGGAAGACACTCAGGACGCGGAATGGAATTACCAGGTGCGCGATGCGGTTTGCGTTACCCCATTGCCCTGGCGTTGGGCCAGCACCTGTTCATGATAGCGCGACAACTGCGGGCTGTGGGTGTCACGAACGGCTTCATCGATGGCGCGGTCCCGGCAATCCTTGTTGTCGGCCTGGGTCATGTAGTCGCCGCCCTGCGCATCGCAGACATTTTCGGCGGCCTTGTGCAGCGCCTTGTAGAACCGGGCGGTCTGGTCGGCCTGGTTGAAATCGACACCACGGGTCGTGACGACGGTTTCGACGACCGTGTCGTCGGCTGCCTGCGCCATGCCGGCGAAAGCGGCGGAAGACATGGCGGCGGCGATAATAACGGAACGGATCATGAGAGCACCTTTAATGTTGATGAGTGATATTCACTGAAGCAACACTAGAAAATAAACCCGCGCAAATCACGTTAAATCGGGTTTATTTTGTTACGTATAGTTCATTAATACTTTAAATCACAAATAAACAGGCCGCACGGATCGCTCCGCGCGGCCTGGCATCCAGTTAAGGGGCTCTCCTTCCCTTAGTGGCTGCGTTCGTTCCACGCCAGGGTGGAGTCGGTGCGACCATTCTTCTGGTCGTCGAGACGGGTCAGTTGCGGCTGATTGATATCGCGGACGGCGTCGGTGACGGCCTGGGCTTCACAGGCCCTGTCGGCTTCGGCAGTCATCGGGTCGTTGTCATCGCTTTGGCAAAGCTCATGGGCGACGATCTGCAGCCGGCCGTAGAGGGCGCGAACCTGAGACGGCTTGTTGAAGTCGATGTCGCGCGAATAGACCGGGCGCTGATCGGCAATGCGCTCCTGGGCCGAAGCCGCGGTGGTAAAACCGGCAACGCCCAGCATGGCGGCCGACAGAAGGACGATACGGGTACGCATACGGGACATGGCAGGCTCCTTGGGTTTGTTCCTGAACGCTCAGGCGATGAGAGGGGAATACATGACCCGATTGCCGATTGTAAGTTAAATACGCGTCATTTTATTAAACATACGTCATACATTAACTTTATGTAACATAATGAACGTTATGTAATCGCAAGTATAACTGTCACAAAAGATATAATTACACTGTTAACTGTTTGCGCCGAAACCGGTTGACAATCCCGCCGCCAATCGCCACACCCCATCCGATGGCCGTACTCGATATTACCGATCTGAACAGCGCGCTTTTGCCCCGCACGTGCCTGCTGGGGCTCGACCTCGGCGAAAAGACGATCGGCGTGGCGGTTTCCGACCTGAGCCTGACCCTGGCCTCGCCGCTGGAACTGATCCGCAAGACCAAGTTCACCCACGAGGCCGAGCGCCTGTTTGCCCTGATGGATCAGCGCCAGGCGTCGGGCATGGTCATCGGCCTGCCGGTCAACATGGACGGCACCGAAGGCCCGCGCGCCCAGTCGTGCCGGGCATTCGCGCGCAACCTCCTGCGCCTGCGCGATGTCCCGATCGCCTTCTGGGACGAGCGCTGGTCGTCGTCGGTCATGAACCGTTTCCTGATCGAGGAGGCCAACCTGTCGCGCGCCAAACGCGCCGAGGTCATCGATAAAAACGCCGCCGCCTATATACTGCAAGGCGCGCTCGATCGCATGAAAGGGTTAGGGGCTCAGTGAACTCCGGCCTAGACGATGCAATAGAAGCTCCCGTCAGTCGTCGGCATTCACGGCTATCGTACTCATACATCTGCCTTCTTGACTCGGGGATTCCGTGGTTTGATTGCGTAACCGGTGGCCAGAAAGCAAGAAACCCCACCACCACATCTCGCTCGTTTGCTGACGCAAATCTCTCTCGTGCGGTCCCCGTCCCCATTCGTTCCGAACGGGGAGGTGCAAAAAAGACCAACCCTTTGCATCTCCCCGTTTTTCGAAGAAAAATGGGGAGGGGGACCGCACGAGGAGCCGTCAGGCGACGAGATGTGGTGGTGGGGTTTCTTAAGGCCAACGGCACAATATTCCAATCCCACAGCCCCGTATGCTGGGAGAGCCGAGAATACATTCTTACAAAAAGACGGCGCCCCAGACCTGTCCAAAGGTACGCCGCATGACCTTCGCCACCATATTGAACGGCATCGTCCCGGTCTTCCTGCTGATCGCGCTCGGCTATGGGCTCAAGAAATCGAACTTCCTGCCCCTGCCCGTCTGGCCGCCGATCGAGAAGTTCGCCGTTTACGTCCTTTATCCCGGCTGGCTGATCCCGGCCATCTGGCACGCCGACCTGTCGGGCTTTTCCGCCGGACCGGTCAGCTTAGGCGTGCTGGGCGCCGTGGCCATCGCCAGCATTCTCGGCTTTTCGCTGAAACCCGTGCTCAAGCTGTCGGGCCCGACCTTTACCAGCGTCTTCCAGGGATTGATGCGCTTCAACTCGTTCGTCTTCATCCCTGTCGCCGCCGCCATCTTCGGCGAACGCGCCAATACGGTCGCGGCCGTCGCCATCAGCGCGCTTATCCCCGCCAGCAACATGATCTGCATTCTTGTGCTGGCGCAGTGGGGCGAGCCACCGCTCGATGAAAAGACCGGCCTGCCGCCCGTGCGCACGCCGGCCTGGATGGCGAGGACGCTGCTGACCAACCCGATCTTCGCCTCGTGCCTGATCGGGCTCTCCTTCAACTTCATCCATCTGCCGTCTATCCCCTTCGCCGACAAGTCGCTGAAGATGCTGGGCGAGGCAGCCATCCCGACGGGCCTTATCCTGGCCGGCGCCGGCCTCTCCTTCGGCTATATCTATCGCAAGCCTCTGCTGGTCAGCAGCGTGTCGCTGTTCAAGATCCTGGTCATGCCGGTAATGGCCTGGCTGATCTGCAAGGCGTGCGGCGGCGACCAACTGGCCCAGGGTGTGGCGCTCGCCTGCGGCGCGGCGCCGTGCGCGGCCGCTGCCTACGTCCAGGCGCGCCATATGGGCGGCGACGCGCCCCTGATGGCCGGCATCGTCGCCATGACGACGTCACTGAGCGCCGTCACCATGCCGCTGCTGCTCTTTATATTCCACCTGGCTTAAGCTTCGCCGGCTTCGAGCAACTGATCGATTTCACTACCCGGAATCAAGTCCGCCACGAAGCCGAAACCACCGGCCTTGACCGCTTCCGCCGCGCGGACAAAGGCGGTCATCGCCGCCGAATGCAGGAAGCTGCCGAGACTTACGCGCCTGACGCCCAACGCCGCCAGCTCCGCGACCGACAGCGGATGCGCCCCCAGCCCGCCCAGCACGTTGACCGGACGATCCACCGCCCGGCACACCGTCCGGATATCCTCGGCGGTGCTCAAGCCCGGCGCATAGAGCACATCGGCGCCGGCGTCCTGATAGGCCTGCAGGCGCGCGATCGTGTCCTTCAGGTCGCGGCGGCCATGCAGGTAATTCTCGCACCGCGCCACCAGCATGAACGGAAAATCCAACGCCCGCGCCGCTTCCGCCGCCGCGCACATGCGTTCGGTCGCGTGCCCGATATCGTAGATCGGATTGGCGTCGTCGCCCGAGGCGTCCTCGATCGAGCCGCCGACCAGTCCCGCTTCCGCGCTTAACGCAATCGTCTCCGCGCACGTCTGGGGATCGTCTCCGAAGCCGTTTTCCAGATCGGCGGCAAGCGGCAGATCGGTGGCTGCAGCCAGATCGCGGATATGCGCCAGCACATGTTCGCGCCCGGCGTTGTAGTCGGCGACGCCCAGCGAGCGCGCATAGCCCGCGCTGGTCGTCGTCAGGGCGTGGAAACCCAGCGCCGCCAGCAATCGCGCCGAACCGCGGTCCCACGGATTGGGAATGACAAAACAGCCCTGTTGATGAAGCGCCGCAAAGACCGCCGCTTTTTCCGCCTGAGTACGCATCGCCTATCCTCCGAATCGCGGCGTTTTCCGCCCGGCTTTGGTGGTTTATATGCTTGTACTTTGTGACATTCTCCGCCAAAACCGCGCAAATTCGTGGAATCCGTCATGTCCGTTACTCTCGATACCGTCAACGAGCTGATCCGCGCGCGCCTCCTGCCCTTCCCCAAGCGGCACTTCCTCGGCGCCCAGGATCTCGATCCGCCCGACATCATGAACCTTCTGGACCTGGCCGACGTCTTCGTCGATCTCAATCGCCAGACCACGAAGAAGATGGACCTGCTCAAGGGCAAGACCATGGTCAACATGTTCTTCGAAAACTCGACGCGGACCCAGTCGAGCTTCGAACTGGCGGGCAAGCGCCTCGGCGCGGATACCGTGAACATGAGCATGAAAACGTCATCGGTCGCCAAGGGCGAGACACTGATCGACACGGCCGTGACGCTGAATGCCATGAAGCCCGACCTCTTGGTGGTGCGGCATTCGGCCTCGGGCGCCGCGGCGCTGCTGTCGCAAAAGGTCGGCTGCTCGGTCATCAATGCCGGCGACGGCCAGCACCAGCACCCGACCCAGGCCCTGCTCGACATGCTGTCGATCCGTCGCGCCTTCGGTCATGTCGACGGGCTGACCATCGCCATCTGCGGCGACGTCGTCCATTCCCGCGTCGCGCGCTCGAACGTCATCCTGTTGAACGCCATGGGCGCGCGCGTGCGTCTGGTCGGCCCGCCGACCCTGATCCCGGGCGACGCCGACCAGTGGGGCACCGAGGTCTATCACGACATGCGCGAAGGCATCGAAGGCGCCAATGTCGTCATGATGCTGCGCCTGCAGCTGGAACGCATGGACGGCGCCTTCATCCCGTCGACGCGCGAATATTTCCGCTTCTTCGGTCTCGACCGCGAAAAACTTGCCGTGGCCGCGAAAGACGTCCGCGTCATGCACCCCGGCCCGATGAACCGCGGCGTCGAGATCGATTCCGACATCGCGGACGACACGTCGATCAGCCTGATCCAGGATCAGGTCGAAATGGGCGTCGCCGCGCGCATGGCCGTACTGGCCAGCCTGGCCGCCCGCCTGGAGACCGAGCGATGAGTATTAGTGATCGGAACATCTTTCCATTCCCCCCTTCCGTCACTCGCTCCGCTCGCGCCACCTTCCCCGTAAACGGGGAAGG